>JAQUBO010000183.1 GCA_028686735.1 Bacteroidales bacterium | reverse complement strand
TGGATACCTGTCGAAATGGCAAAGTTATCAATAAGATTAAAGTCTAGGAGTGCACCGAAACTATATCCCAAGTTCATTCCATCTGTAGTGATTGTTTTGCTGTCAGTACTCATCCACGACATTGTTGGACCTATAAATAAGCCACCCGAGATTTTTTGTGCGAAAATATTTCCAGCTAGAATTAAAGCCAATATGCATACAATAATTTTTTTCATATCTTTATGGTTTTTAAATTAATATATTACAAAAGTACAAAATATTTTCTTTATTTTGCAAAAATGAAAAGAATAATAATATACATATCTGCTATAGTTGTTTTAGCAGCAATAATAATAATAATACTTGTGGTTTTTTTTAATAATCGCAACCCCTTAGATGTTGATGTTTCTGATATTAATCTAGATGTTGAGATTGAAAGATTTGATTTAGATTTGATGGAGGTAAATAGTCTTTGGGAAAATGTAGAACATTTACATGATAAATATGCTGCATTTTTTGAAGTTTATAATAATGAAATTATCAGTATTGGTGGAATAGAGAACTCTTCATATTTAACATATCTGAATACCTTTCTTAATGATTATTCTGTAGTAGAGGCAAATCGAGAGGTGTCTAAAACATTTTCTGATTGTAGTATATTAAATGATGAATTAACAGAGGGCTTTAAGCATCTTTTGTATTATTATCCAGATGAGGAAATTCCTCGAATAGTGTCTTTTATTGCAGGGTTTAACCATTCCGTTGTTTTAATTGATGGGTTTATTGGTATCGGTTTTGATAAATATCTTGGTAAAGAATGCCAACTTTATGATATGTTGGGAATACCACAATATGCAAAAGATGAAATGGTGCCAGAGCAAATCCCAGTTGATGTCTTTACTGCATGGGCACAAGATAGATATTTATATAAACCAGAGACAGATAACTTATTGAGTAATATGCTATATAAAGGAAAAATACTTTATTTTTTGGATGCAATGTTTCCTGATTTTAATCAAACTCGAAAATTGAAATATACCGAAGAGCAATTGGCTTTTTGTTATAAGTTTGAAAGAGATATCTGGACAAATATAATTGAGAATAAATTGCTTTTTGAAACAGACTATTTTACTATCCGTAAATTTGTGGAGAAAGCTCCTAATACATATCATTTTGGTCCAGATAGCCCTCCACGCATAGCAAATTGGATTGGACTTCAGATAGTTCGAAGCTATATTGAGAATAATAGTATTACACTTACAGAACTGATGAAAGAAAACGATTATCAGAAGATTTTAAATTTATCGCAGTATAATCCTAAATATAAATAGTGTCTGTCAATAAACTCTAGTGTCTGTCCATAATGGCAAGAGCCTGAGCTAGATCATTTGCGTTTAAAGCTTGCAAAATGTTGATAATCAGAGGTTTACCCTTCTAGCTGTCGTGTAACTGATTGCCAATGCAAGCGTAACCTGACGCATTAATCCGCTAGCCTGCTAAGAAATGCAAAAACTAGACATTATATAAAGATATTATTTATTTGTTAAATTTTGGAATTGTATTACGAAAATGCCTATTTTTTTGTTTAAACCAGTTATAGGGGTGATGATTAGAAAATCTGTTGCGTCTTTTTTTATAACTTGTTCTGTAATAAATTTATAACTTATATTAGTTTTGCCTTCATCTTTTTTGTCAGTTGATAATTCAACAACAAATGTTTCGGGGTTTATCAGCTGTAATTTGATAATGTCTGGGTTTTTTATAAACTCATTAAAAAACTGATCGATTTGTTCTTGGTTATCTCTTAAAAGCTCACTTCTAATAGCCCATGAAAAAGTTTTAGCAGTTAAAAGAAGTCTCTCCGAATTTAAGCTGTCAAGTCTTAATTCATAGCTAGTAGTAATTTCTTGTTTTTGCGTGATGATATCTTTTTTAAGCAAAGATATTCTAATAACTGACCACAATGATATTATAAAAATTGCAAGTATTAAACCTGCATAATACTTGTGTTTCCATACAAATTTAAAAAACTTGTTTTCTTTTTTGGGAGTATCTTCAATATTCTTAGATTGGTCAGTCGTTTCAACTTCTTGTTTCATCTTTTCCTACTTTTTTGATTTTTTATAAAATTAGTCTTTTTTTCTTTATTGTTAACTTATTGTTTTAAGAAATTTAATTTTACTGTTTTTTCGATAATAATTGAAAAGAAAACTATTTTCTATTATTATATTCTTCCAAAATTGTATCAAAAGTTTCTTTAACAGAAATAATTTTATTAGCGAGATATGCATTAGTTCCAGCAAACGCATATCCATTATTAAATTTCCCTTTAAAAGCACTGTATAGAGCTGAAATTATACAATATGGGCTTGAAGAGATGTCGCATGTCTTGATACATTTAAAAGGACACCTAATTGGGATTTTTTGTCCAAGTTTAACTTTGTCCAGAAACCCATTTGAGATTGCTCTTCCGGGCATACCAACAGGGCTTTGTATTAATTTAATGTCTTCGGAATTAGCATTTATATAGCTTTGTTTAAATGCGTCCGAGGCATCGCACTCTGTTGTTGTAACAAATCTAGTCCCCATTTGAACACCAGAGGCACCTAAGTCTATAAAATCCGATATGTTTTGACCCGTGTAAACTCCACCAGCTGCAATGACAGGTATTCTTACATTATAAATGTTTTCAAAATTTCTCACAACAGCTACAACTTCAGGTATTAAATGTTCAAGTGAATATGTATCGTCAGTAACTTGGTTAGCTTTAAATCCGAGATGACCTCCGGCTTTTGGACCTTCAACAACAATTGCATCTGGCAAATAGTCAAAATCGTGTTTCCATTTTTCAACAATAAGTTTTGCAGCTCTTGCAGATGAAACTATTGGGACTAATTTTGTAGTGCTTTCTTTTGATAAAAATGAAGGCAAATTTAATGGTAATCCTCCACCACTAAATATAATATCTGCTTTTTCTGTTATTGCAGTTTTTACCATATCAGCAAAGTTTGACATCGCAACCATTACATTTATGCCAATAACCCCGCGTGTTTTTTCGCGAGCTTTACGTAATTCTTCTTTTAATCCAGTGATGCTGTTTTCAAGAAAGTCTGCTCCGGCTTGTCTGTAAAGCATTCCTAAACCAGCACTGGCAATAACGCCTATGCCTCCTTGGTTTGCTACTGCCGCAGCCATTCCAGATAAGGAAATGCCAACTCCCCTGCCACCTTGAATAATTGGGCTTCTGACTTCTATATTTCCAATCTTTCATGTGTTTATAATTTGATGTTTTTTTTACTCTCAATTGTAGTATTAAAAGTTGGTGCAAAGATAACTAATTAAATAAAACGGAGAGAAATTATTTATTTATATTATATAAATTACGCTTATAATCAGCTAGGTGCATTTTGCTTTGTTTTGATTTGGCATTATTTATTTAGCATAAACAAATTGCAGTAATTTCTGAGACTATAAGTTTTTAATGATTGTTTTAATCTTTTCGTGAACATCTTGTGCAATTGCTCCAAGTTTACTGTTTTCGACTGAAATCATTGAAGCAATTGGATCTATTGCAGCAACTTCAATTTCTCCAGATTCCAGTTCTTGAATAATAAAATTACATGGTAACATTGTGCCAATTTTATTTTCTTGGCTTAATGCCTCATAAGCACATTGTGCATGACAAGCACCTAAAATTATATACGGTTTAATATCTACTCCCAGTTTGTTTTTTAATGTTGTTTTCATATCAATTTGTGTTAAAACACCAAAACCTTCAAGCTTCATTTTATCAATTACATAATCTGTTACTTGTTCTAAATTTTTGTCCTTTAGGACTTTTGAAAAGTAGTAATTCATTTCTTTATGTTTTAATTTTTAATTATTTATAAGTTATGACAAATTATAAGGCAAAAGGTTTAGTATAATGCCAACAACATACTAATAAATATTGTATTTTAACAAGTTTTTTATATAACGTAAGCAGTGGTTTTTCAGTTAATGCATATCCAAGCTTAATAATCTTTTTAAAAGATGATTTGGGTGCAGGATTTTAGGAATAGTTTTTGAATAGTTAATAAATTATTGAAAATTAAAGCTTATATTTTCGTTTTTTATAAATAATAAGTTATATTTTTCGCTTTTAATTAATGTATAGTATTATTATATTATGAGAAAAATTATATCAATAGGCTTGATTGTTTTAATGGGATTACCATTATTTGCTCAAGTAAAAGGCGGAGTGCATAAAAAACTTGCAGATTATTACAAAAATCAACAGTGGGAAGATTGTGCCTTTAAGGCAGATCGCATGATATTAAAAGAAAAATACCGTAAGGACGCAGAAGTATATTTATATCTAGCAGCTTCTTATAATAAAATATTCCTTATGGGTTTGGAAGACTCAACTATGCTGATGAAAGTTCCAGAATATGCACAAGCATATAAGTTGGCACTTAAGCATTCGGTATATTCAAAGAAAAGAGATCGTAAAGCAGGCTTTTATTTTCCTGAAAATAATAATATGCTAGAAGAAATTGCTATTTGCGGAATTTATTATGTTGATCATTATGTGGAAAGTGGTAAAGTTTCTAAGGCTAATTCCTATGTCAGAAAAATTATGAAAACTTACACGGATATTAATATATATTTTCTGCATGGTACTTTAAGTGCAATGATTGGCGATAATGAGACCGCAAACGAGGTTTTTGATTCTGTCTTTAATACTATGAATAGTGGAAAACAAGGGAATCTGGAAAATACTGAATTTATGATGTTAGAGGGGTTTGATTTGTATATTAATCATTTGATAAACCTTGAAGAACCATTAATTGATAGTGCAAAGTATTTGGCAATGAAAGGATTGCAGTATTTTCCTAATAATGAGATACTTGAATGGAATATTCAAAGGATAGAAAACCCGGAGTCAAACTTGCCAAAACCACAAAATGTACTTAAATCAAAAGCATTAAAAACTGTTTCTGTAAATATGTTTGGTAGTGATGATGATGATGACGATGATGATGATGATGATGATGATGATGATGATGATGATAACGAATAACTTATACTTATGATTGGAATAATTGGAGGAACAGGACTTGAGAATAGTAATTTGTTTAATAATCCACAAAAGATAAAGCTTACAACAAAATATGGCGAGCCTTCGTCTGCTATATTAACTGGAGAAATGTTTGGACATAAAATCGCTCTTATTTCTCGCCATGGCAAACAGCACACAATTACACCAACGAATGTTAATAATCGAGCAAATATTACTGCATTAAAAGATTTGGGCTGTGATATGATTATTGCCACTACGGCATGTGGGAGTTTGCGCGAAAATATAAAACCAGGCGATTTTGTACTTGCCGATCAATTTATCGATTTTACTAAACACAGAGTTTTTACTTTTTACGATAGTTTCGAGCCAGGACAAATGCAACATTGTCAAATGGCAGAACCTTATTCAAAGGAATTACGAGAAAAAATAAAAGTAGCAGCACAAAATTTAAATATTACAGTTCACAATACGGGTACTATAATCACTATTGAAGGTCCCAGATTCTCAACAAAAGCAGAATCTAATATGTTCCGAATGTGGGGAGCAGACATGATTAACATGAGCACATCTACTGAAACTATTTTAGCAAATGAAGCTGGAATTCCGTATGCAGTTATTGCAATTTCTACCGATTATGATTGTTGGAAAGAGGATGAGGAGTCAGTATCTATTGAAATTGTTTTGGGAAATTTTAAAAAAAGTGTTGAGAGTTTACTAAAAATAATTACCCACACAATACAATTAATTTAGCTAAAAATGAAAGCAGTAAACATATATGAAGTTGTAAGGGTAATTAACTCTGCACCTTTATTCCTTAACGAACATCACGAAAGATTTGAGAACTCACTTAAATCTCTAAATGTTAAAACAGTTTATGAACAGAATTTCCATCAAGAAATTTGCAGTGCTATAAAAAGCTTAGGAATTGATAATGGAAATCTTCGTATTGATACTATAGTCTCGGAAAACACTTCAAAATGTGTAATCAGTGTTAAGCAAATCAATCATCGTTATCCCGAACCAGAACAATACAAACATGGTATTAAGACTTGTCTCTATGAACATGAGAGGCCAAACCCTAAAAAAAAGATCTGGCATGGTAAGATACGACAAAAAATTGATAAAATAATAAGTGCCACAGACTATTATGAAGTCTTATTTTATGACGAGAATTGTATATTAACTGAAGGAAGTAGATCGAATCTATTTTTTATATTAGAGAATAAACTATTTACACCAAAATCTGAAAATGTATTGCCAGGCATAACAAGATTAAAGATTTTTGAACTTGCTATGCAAATCGGTATTAAAATAACTGAAAAGGACATAAGTATTAGTGAAATTAAGAATTTTGATGTAGCTTTTATTAGTGGCACTTCTCCAAAAATTTTGCCCGTTAATACTATCGAAAATGTTAGTTATAATGTTGAAAACAAATTGATGCGTAAACTGATGCTAGGTTTTGATAAACTAATTCAGCAGGATATTGATGGTTTTAAGACTTGTAATTAAGGTTTATTATTTTTATTCATAAACAAAATGAATTTTCTTATGTTAAAGTAAAAATAATACGTTTATTTTGCATTTTTATAATCTATTAATAATTATCTGATGGCTTTTGTAACTAAAGAGAAAATATTTTCAGCCAAGTGGTTTAGAGCTGTACTCTTGATACTGGTAGGAACTTTTATAATGGCGGTTGCGTTTGTTTATTTTATTTCTCCGTATAAGCTTGCTCCTGGAGGTGTTTATGGAATAGCTATTATTCTTCACCATGTTTTTGGTTTTCCAACTGGTTTGTCCGCACTTTCTATGGATATTCCTATAGCACTTATCGGAATTAAAATTCTTGGTCCACGTTTTGGCTGGAAAACTGTGTTAGGTTTTGTATCTATGGCTTTGTTTGTAGATGTGCTTACTTATTTTCAAGGCGATGTCCCATTAGTTGAAGGAGATGCTCTATTATCTGCTGTTTTTGGGGGTGTGCTGATAGGAGTTGGGGTTGGGTTAGTTTTTAAGTCAAAGGCAACTTCTGGTGGGAGTGATGTTATTGTAATGATTTTAAATAAAT
>JAQUBO010000025.1 GCA_028686735.1 Bacteroidales bacterium | reverse complement strand
TTGGCGTAAATACTGCACTTGCGGTTAATACTGTTGGCTCTGTTACTGTTATACTAGTTGATGCAGTACAACCATTAGCATCTGTTATGGTGTAATTATGAGTTCCAGCACTTACTGTAAATGTTCCTATGCCAGTGTATGGCGTTGTTCCGCCTGTTGCACTTACTGTAACATCTGCTGTGCCACCATTACATAAAATTGCTGTTGCAGTCGAACTTGCTGCTAATACTATTGGTTCTGATATTGTAGCATTAGTAGTTCCTTGACAACCGTTTACATCGGTTACAGTAATATTGTAGGTCGCTCCATTTAAACCTGTTATAGTATAAGGTGAGGTTGCTGTTGTTGCGTTTCCTGTTCCCCAATCTATTGTGTAATTAGGTGTTCCTCCAAGTATTGTTACTGCTATTGAGCCATCATTTACTCCATTACAACTCACATCGCTTACTACTGAACTTGAGGCAGTTAACCCACCAATATCAGTTATGTTTACTGTTTGTGTCGTACTACATCCATTTGCATCTACAATGCTTACGATATAAGTACCTACTGAAAGAGCAGAAGCAGTATTTCCGGAAACTCCACCTGCAGTTCCTGGCCAAGTATAAGTATAGTTTGGAGTTCCTCCATTAGCTTCAACTGTTGCTGAACCTGGTGTTAAGCAATTTTGTTCAACTTGTGCTGTTATACTGCTAGTTAATGTTGTAGGTTCTGTGATTGTTACGCTTACATCGTCTGTACATCCGTTTGCATCGGTTACTGTGTAAGTATGTGTTCCTACTGTTGTAGTAAATACTCCTGTTCCAGTATAAGGTGCGGTTCCGCCTGTTGCACTTACTGTAACATCAGATGTTCCGCCATTACATGATATTGGCGTAAATACTGCACTTGCAGTTAATACTGTTGGCTCTGTTACTGTTATACTAGTTGATTCAGTACAACCATTAGCATCTGTTACGGTGTAATTATGAGTTCCAGCACTTACTGTAAATGTTCCAATGCCAGTGTATGGCGTTGTTCCGCCTGTTGCACTTACTGTAACATCTGCTGTGCCACCATTACATAAAATTGCTGTTGCAGTCGAACTTGCTGCTAATACTATTGGTTCTGATATTGTAGCATTAGTAGTTCCTTGACAACCGTTTACATCGGTTACAGTAATATTGTAGGTCGCTCCATTTAAACCTGTTATAGTATAAGGTGAGGTTGCTGTTGTTGCGTTTCCTGTTCCCCAATCTATTGTGTAATTAGGTGTTCCTCCAAGTATGGTTACTTCTATTGAGCCATCATTTACTCCATTACAACTCACATCGCTTACTACTGAACTTGATGCAGTTAACCCACCAATATCAGTTATGTTTACTGTTTGTGTCGTACTACATCCATTTGCATCTACAATGCTTACAACATAAGTACCTGCTGAGAGAGAATTGGCTGTTCCACCAGTTGTTGTTCCTGCACTCGCTGGCCAAGTATAAGTATAGTTTGGAGTTCCTCCACTAGCTTCAACTGTTGCTGAACCAGATGTTAAGCAATTTTGTTCAACTTGTGCTGTTATACTGCTAGTTAATGCTGTAGGTTCTGTAATTGTTACGCTTACATCGTCTGTACATCCGTTTGCATCTGTTACTGTGTAAGTATGTGTTCCTACTGTTGTAGTAAATACTCCTGTTCCAGTATAAGGTGCGGTTCCGCCTGTTGCACTTACTGTAACATCAGATGTTTCGCCATTACATAATATTGGCGTAAATACTGCACTTGCGGTTAATACTGTTGGCTCTGTTACTGTTATACTAGTTGATGCAGTACAACCATTAGCATCTGTTATGGTGTAATTATGAGTTCCAGCACTTACTGTAAATGTTCCTATGCCAGTGTATGGCGTTGTTCCGCCTGTTGCACTTACTGTAACATCTGCTGTGCCACCATTACATAAAATTGCTGTTGCAGTCGAACTTGCTGCTAATACTATTGGTTCTGATATTGTAGCATTAGTAGTTCCTTGACAACCGTTTACATCGGTTACAGTAATATTGTAGGTCGCTCCATTTAAACCTGTTATAGTATAAGGTGAGGTTGCTGTTGTTGCGTTTCCTGTTCCCCAATCTATTGTGTAATTAGGTGTTCCTCCAAGTATTGTTACTGCTATTGAGCCATCATTTACTCCATTACAACTCACATCGCTTACTACTGAACTTGAGGCAGTTAACCCACCAATATCAGTTATGTTTACTGTTTGTGTCGTACTACATCCATTTGCATCTACAATGCTTACAATATAAGTACCTGTAGTAAGAGCAGAAGCAGTATTTCCGGAAACTCCACCTGCAGTTCCTGGCCAAGTATAAGTATAGTTTGGAGTTCCTCCATTAGCTTCAACTGTTGCTGAACCTGATGTTAAGCAATTTTGTTCAACTTGTGCTGTTATACTGCTTGTTAATGTTGTAGGTTCTGTAATTGTTACGCTTACATCGTCTGTACATCCGTTGGCATCGGTTACGGTAATATTATAAGTGCCTTGACTAAGACTAGAAATAGAATAATTGCTCAATGCAGTAGTTGTATTACCTGATACCCAATCAATATAATAGTTAGGTGTTCCATTACTAATTGAAATATCAATCGAACCACTGTTATCACCACTACAACCTAGATTATTTCCTGTAGCAGTAGCAATTGGATTATCATTAATTGTAATAGTCAATGTTTGCGTTAAAGCACATTGACCAGCTGTTGGCGTAAATGTGTAAGTAGTGGTTGCAGTATTATTGATTGCTGGCGACCATGTTCCAGTTATCCCATTGGTTGAAGTTGTTGGCAATGCAGGTATTGCTGCCCCCGAACAATATGGTCCAACTGCTGCAAATGTAGGCGTAATAATTAGATCCGCATTAACCGTAACAGAAGCACAGTCTGTCAAGCCACAAACACCTGAATATCTGACATAAAATGTTGTATTAGAACTTAGAGTTTGAGAAATAGTAAGTGGGCTTCCTGTTCCTATAGAGGTTCCACCACAGCTACCTGTATACCACTGAATTATTGCACCAGGTCCAGGCTCTCCACCAGATGCCGTTAGTGTAATATTTGTGGTGGTGCCAGAGCAAACTGAAGATGGATTTACTATAGCGGAGGTTGGTGCAGAAAAAGGAGTAACCGTTACTGTAATTGGCACTCTACTAGAAATACAACTACCACTAGCCGAAGATACCCAATAAGTTACATCACTAGTCAAAGCAGGAGTAGTAAAAGTTGCACCAGTATGAAGAAGCGTTCCTCCTGTTTGGCTATTATACCAATAATAATTAGACCCAACTCCCCCACTTGCAGAAAGTACTGTCGATTCCCCTTGACAAATATCAGTATCTCCACTAATAATTGGTGTTGGAATTATATTGAACTCCCAAATTGTATGACTTCCATAATGTGGACCAACAAACGAGTCATCATAATATGCGCCTCCTCCAGGATTTATAGTTGATTCTGTTTGAGAATATGAACTTGTAGTAAGATAAAGTCTATCCCCAAAAGCAGAAAAGCTTATATGAGGAGTAGAAGTATTGTTCCCAATATATGATGACCATTCTGCTGCAAAATTCTCATCAAACTGCATTAAATAACTTTGACCACCTGAAGATTTATTATAATGTCCTGGAAGTGGTATAGTTGTGTACGTATTTGTTCTTGCACATACAAGAAATTTATCACATGAAGTAAATTTTCCATCATATAATAAATCTCCACCTGAGGGATCTCCCCCCCAATAAGTAGCCCATTGTCTGACTCCATTATTTGAAAATTTCAAAATAAAACTACCAAAACTATTAAAAGACCCTCCTGACGGATCTACATTTGAAGGAGCTGTTTTATTATATGCTCCCGACATTGTCATAAGAGGCAAATTATTACTATTTGTACCTCCTATTACTATCAATTCATTTGATTTATTCACAACTAGGTTTGTACCATTGCCCATTCTACTTCTAATACCATCATAACCATTTCCTCCATACAAAGTATTCCAAGCTAACGAACCAGTACTGGTAAATTTACCTATCATAATATCTTCAGAATCACTAACAGTTTGATAATATGCACCTCCTCCTGGATTTACAAGGTGTTCAGTTGCAGTTGTACTACCAGTTGACCAATTAACTTCTGATACGAAAAAAATATTATTTGAATTATCAAAAGTAACATGACAATCTTCTTGAGTACCAGGTCCACCTAAAAAAGTTCCCCAAATTTGATTATATGAACTATTTAACAACATTAAAAACAGATCTGTAAAACCTCCATTTAATGATTGATTATATGCACCAGGCCTATTAACAATATGACTCGGAGTTACTCCCCAATCATAAGCATGAAGAATTATTGCAACTTGACCACTAGAGCTAATTGCAATACTTGGGTGTGAAGATGTGTGCCCTGGTAAATTAGTGCAATGTTTTAATTCACCTGTAGTTTTATTAAATCTTGCATAATATGGTTTTGATGAACCTGGATTGTAATAAAACCCACCTCCATTAAAAAAAGGTCCATTTGATGCTAATTCATCTCCCACAACATGCAGTGTAGTACCATCCACAGCCAAAGGTTCAGTTCCAAGTTGCCAATCCATACTAGAATTACTACCACCAAAATAAGTTCCCCAAACTAACTCGCGATTAGAATTAAATTTTGCAATATACAAATCGTTTGAAGTATAATTTTGCACATAAGCAGAGCCACCAGGATTAACAGTAGGATAATCATTGGCTGAATTGTTACAATACCCCGAAATAAACAAATTACCATCTTCATCAGAAGCATTATGGTCATAACTTATTTGTCCATCTGAGCTAAGAGTTTCATAATATGTCATCCATGTAATAGTAGGATCTATGATTAGTTTATTCGCATTTTTATAATCACATTTAAAACTTATAATATCATTATTTAATTCATAATATACCTCAGCATTTTCATTTTTATTATCGTTATAATACGCCTCAGGAATATTCTCTACAAAATCGTAGAATTTTGTTTTTACTATTACTTGTCCATCAACGATCCCTAAGGAATTAGCTCCATTATATTTTATTTTAACATCTTCAATATTTGCTCCTGCATGTAATACCACGTCATACTTTAAACCACCTTCATATTGCTTAAACACAACATCTATATTTGGATATATATTGTCATAGCAGATACTTTTATAAGATCCAACATTTGTAATATTACTACGTTTATTAAGGAAATAATTAATATAATCGACATTTTTTTCACCGGCAAGTATTTTGCAGTTTTCAGAAGCTCCAATAAACTCAATATCAATTCTTTGAATTTCTCTGCCTAAGGTTTTATAAATGCTATCTATTGCATTTTTATCCCCTTCATATTTAGTGTAATCAAATTCATCAAAACTTGATAAGGCACAGACTACACGATTCTTCTCAAAGAACATTGAGTTATTACCACTACTACAGAAATATTGAACTTCAGGGTGAAAACTTTCATCCCAGTCCAAAACTTGGCTATTATTTTCAATAAACTGCGAAAATACTGAGATATTAAAACAAATTAATAAAATCGACGATAAATAAATATTTTTTAGCACAACAAAGAAATTAATTAATTAATACAAACTACAAAATCAAAAACTAATGCACATCAATATTAAAGATTAAAACAAAAATAAAGATTTTATCCTAATATCGAAAATTATTTTATGAAAAATAAAGTTCAAGGAATAAACTAAAAAAACTAGCCTAAACTTTTAATAGCTGCTTTTAATTTAAGTCGTATTTAAGGTGTTACTGCCTAAAATGCCTTAACCCCCAATTTGGTAACAATACTGATATTCGGCTTTTAGCACACACAAAAAAATTGTAAGTTAGCTTAGTGTAACATATAGATATGCAGTTTTCTCTCTATTGTTCAAGATATTAGACAAACATAGAGATTTAAATTGAAAGAGAGAATTGATTTGGTTAATCACTCTGTTCAACTTCTTGAAATCCATTGCCTTGATTACTTAATGGGTAAACAGATAATTCGGTTGAGACGATTGGATTAAATATTTCAATTTTAATAAAACTTTCTAACTCCCAATATCTCTCTCACATCTTTTAAGGTTTTTGCAGCACTAATACGAGCCTTTTCTGCACCCAATCGTGCAACTTTGCTCAAGTATTCATTATTTGCCTCAATGTCTTTTATTCTGCTATTAATCGGTGCAATAATTTTTATAACATCTTCGGCAAGCTGTTTTTTAAGATCTCCATATCTTATTTCGCAAGTATTATATTTTTCTGTAAAATATTCAACAGTATCAGCACTCGAAACAATTTTTAATATTGTAAACAAGCTATTTATGGCTTCAGACATTTCAGAATTTTTTTCTGTTGGTCCGCTATCTGTTACGGCACGCATAATCTTTTTGCGAATAGTTTTTTCATCATCAGCAAGAAAAATCCCGTTTCCTTCAGATTTCCCCATTTTCCCTGTTCCGTCAAGTCCGGGTATTTTAATAAGTTCCTTATCAAAATTATATGCTACCGGCTCTTTAAAATAATTTACAGCATACATATTATTAAATCTCCGAGCAAACTTACGTGCCATTTCAAGGTTTTGCTCCTGGTCTTTTCCAACAGGGACTTTATCGGCATGATGAATTAAAATATCAGCAGCCATTAACACTGGATATGTCAAAAGACCAGCATTAACATTTTCGGGTTGTTTTCGAGCTTTATCTTTAAATGATGTTGTACGCTCCAACTCACCTAGGTATGCATTCATATTTAACAATAAGTACAATTCTGCTATTTCAGGCACATCGCTTTGAATATACAAGGTTGATATTTCTGGATCAATGCCAGCAGCCAGATACTCTACCAAAACTTGTTTAACACTTTTATGATGGTTTTCTGGAGTTGGATGAGTAGTTAATGAATGATAATCTGCAATAAAAAAATAGCAATTACCTGTGTGTTGCATTTTAACAAAGTTTTGTACCGCAC
This sequence comes from Bacteroidales bacterium, assembly GCA_028686735.1. GTDB lineage: Bacteria > Bacteroidota > Bacteroidia > Bacteroidales > ML635J-15 > Bact-19. Next base: position 22,283 of record JAQUBO010000025.1, on the reverse strand, counting down.
CAAGATAATTACCCAAATGTAAATTACCTGTTGATCTTATCCCACTTAATACAATTTCGTTCATAATACTTTTAATTTTGGGGCTTTAATACGTCGTAATATTCTTTTTTATTACTCAAAATATTTATAGCTTTTTTTATTTCAGGATCATTTTTAACTCCGTAAATTATACCGCCTTTTTCATAATAATATTTTAAAATTATTTCTTGGCTCAACATTTCCTTTATTTCATCTTTAAAAAGCCTAAGGTCTTTATCCTTGTCGTGTGCAAATTTTGTTATTAGCGTTTCTAGTTCTTCCTCTGCGATATCAAAATATTTTTCTTCTTTAGATGACTCTATCAATTTATTAAGAGTTTGTTCTGTTTTTGTTTTATAATCAAAGTCTTTATCTTTAATAAACTCTACAAAATTTTCAAACTCATTATCTGTAAAAACATATTCCTCAACAGGAGCAATTTCACTATTTTTAAACTTATAATAATTTGCATAATCAAAAATTAAATCTTTCACAATAAGGCTTGATGTTATCATACTAAGATTTTCGATTTCAATTTCGACATCAGGTTTTACGCCACCACCGTCAAATACTTTTCGTCCATTTTTTGTATTAAATTCCGATACGATTGAGTCTGGCATTACACCCACACTACCGTCATCGTTACGATGTGTATAATCTAATGCTTGAATACATCGCCCACTTGGGATATAATACTTTGCGGTTGTAACTTTTAATATTCCATTATAGCTAAGGTTACGGGTAGTTTGTACTAATCCTTTACCAAAAGTTCTTTGTCCAACAACGACTCCTCTATCCAGGTCTTGAATACATCCAGCCACAATCTCAGAGGCAGAAGCAGAAGATCTATTTACTATTACCACAAGTTTTATTTCTGTATCCAATGGTTCTGAACTAGCTTTATACTCTTTATCCCATTGAGCCACCTTACCTCTTGTACTAACAATTAGCTCCCCTTTATTTACAAATAAGTTACAAATTTTAACAGCCTCAACTAAGAGTCCTCCAGGATTACCTCTTAAATCAAGCACTAAAGATTTTATATCATTCTCTTTTTTTAGCTCTACAAAAGCCTCTTTAACTTCAGAAGCGGCTGTGTTTGTAAAACTACTGAGTGCAATATATCCTGTATTATTATTTCCAATTACTCCATAATACGGCACAGAGTTTCTTTTTATTTCTCTTCTAACAACTTCAATTTCGACTGGATTATCTTTACCAATTCGCTCTACCTGTAATAAAACTTTTGTATCTGGTTCTCCCCTTAAGAGTTCAGACACTTGCTCTGAGTCCATATTTTGGACAGATCTACCGTCAATTTCTAATATCACATCACCAGCTTCGACTCCCGCTTCGGCAGCTGGGCTATTTTCATAAGCTTGATAAATAACTGTAAATTCATTGCGCTTACGAATTACCGCCCCAATTCCCCCATACTGTCCTGTAGTCATAAACTTTATGTCTTCAATCTTAGATTCAGGAATATAAACAGTATATGGATCTAAACTTTTTAGCATTGCATCTATTCCTGTTTTAATAATATCTCCAGGAATAATAGGATCAACATAATACAGATTTAATTCCTTATAGAGAGAATAAAAAATATCTAAATTTTTAACAGTTTCAAAGCTATCATCCTTGTTTTTAGTGTCTCTACCTAGAGTAAAAGACATCAGTATAAGCATAAAGAACACTAAAAATGTTGCAATATAACGACTACTTATATTTAATAATTTTTTATTATTTTTCATACATCCAATAAATTTGAATAAATATTTTGTAAAGATAAAACTATTTTATTCTCAATTATATTGTAATTCTCTATCTTATTTGAACAATACACAAATCCAATATAAATTTCAATTTTTTTATCTGCACTTAGTTGTTTTAATTCTGAGAGATTAAGCCGTATAGCTTCTTTAATTCTCCTCTTAACGAGGTTTCTGTTACAAGCTTTGTTTATTTTTTTTTTAGGAACAGATACAAAAATTTTAATGCCATAATTATCCTCATTTTCTTTAGATAAGTATATGGATCGAACTAAAACCTTATTAAAACGTATTCCCTTTTCAAATAAATTTTGTATTTCGGTTTTATGTTTTAAAAAATACTTTCTGCCTAGTTTATTATTTTGGTTTTGTAACATAAGTTAAAACCTCTAACTACTTTTTAGCTTTTATATATTGTTCTAAAGCTGCCGTCATGGAGGGCGCATTAGTAGCTGGAGCTTTTATATCCAGTCGCAAGTTATGTGTTTCAACAGCTTTTGCAGTGGCTGGACCAAATGTTGCAATTTTAGTTCCATTTTGATGAAATTCGGGAAAGTTTTGCAAAAGAGATGCTACGCCAGCAGGACTAAAAAACACCAAGATGTCGTAATTAACATCTTTAAGGTCTGACAAATCTGAACTAACAGTACGATAAAGGATTGCTTTTGAAAATTTGATATTAGCTTTAGTTAATTTACTAGGAATTTCTTGCCGATGTATATCACTTAGAGGAACAATAAACTTTTCATCTGCATTTTTTTTAATAAGTTCTAACAAATTATCAAAAGTACCATTTCCATAAAATATTTTTCTTTTACGATATACCACATATTTTTGTAAATAAAACGCAATAGACTCAGACATGCAAAAATATTTCCATGCATCATTAATGGCTATTTTCATTTCTTCACAGATTGTAAAAAAATGGTCTATTGCCGTTCTACTATTAAAAATAACAGCAGAATGTTGAGCTATATCTACTTTACAACACCTAAACTCCTTCATAGAAACACCCTCTACTTGAACAAATGGACGAAAATCAATTTTTAAATTATATTTTTTCGCCAAATCAAAATATGGAGATTTATCAGTCGCCGGTTTAGGTTGTGAAACTAGAATGCTTTTAATTTTCATTCTCAAAAGTTTTTTAGTTAACAATTTAATTTAAAAATTACTCAATAGTTTTATTAATACTATTATAGGTAATATTTCAAAAATACAAAAGTACAAAATACAGTAATGATTTAAAAATTTAATCTTAAGAGATTGTCTAAAAAAGATAAACATGTTGTAAAAAAACACTAAACCCCCAGTTATTAAAACAAGTGCTATCAACACATTAAGAAACATTCCTCCAACAAATGGAATTAGTATAAAAATAGGGAAAAGAATTATCCCCGTTAATCTTAATAAGTTGTAAAAACCAATAAAATACGCTTTTTTATGAATTTGCATATCAAATAACCATGCAAAATAATTATAAATTAAGTGTTTTAACAATAAAATTGTGATAACACCTAAAATAATAAAAGCGAATTCTAAAAATGTTTTTGCATCTGATAAAATAATTGTATTATATGGGAAGTATCTAAAAACCGCATACATGGCAGCACTTATACTTATTGTTGAAGCAAAAAGCATAAACACATCGGCTTGTTTTATGCTAGAACTTGTTTCAAAATAAGCTCCTCTTGTTAAGTCTTGCTTAAAAGTAATAAAAAACAAGTGCTTCAAATACTTTGGGAAAAGAACTTTAACAGTAATAAGTATAAAAAGCAACAACACAGAGGCTGCAAGAATAATAAATTGTCCATAATCGGCATGTCTCTCTATTGCTGGCATCAACACTTCTAACAAGATGCTACAAGTTTGCATACTTAAGTTTATTTCTCAATATTAAAAATACTAAGTCCTATTTTCTCTCCCCCCATATACAACTCTACTGTATATTTACCAAGCAAAACAGCTTCTTCAACGTCAAAAAATATAACAACAGCAAGGTCTTTATTATTATAAATAATATCTCTATATGCCGAGCATGCAATTTGTTTTTCTCTAAATTCGAATGTTTCCCCTTTAGTCATAGTATATCCATCAGGACGAATAATCCTTAGATAAGCCCTTTTAGGGCCAGATTCTGCCAAATCATTACCAACTAGATTAAACAAAACTTTTATCTTTTCTATTCTTTTTGATTTTTCGGTTTCTTTCCCTCTACGATTTAAAAATCTAACCTGTATATTAGAAGCTTTTATAACACTTGCAAGCTCAATAGTAGCCTCAAGTTCTGTGTTTATTTCTACAACCTCATTCATCTCGGTTTTTATTCTGCTATGCTCCTGTTTAACTTGGATATTTTCAGCTATTAATACTTTATTCATTTGATCAAGACTATCAATCTGATAAACATAATGACGCATTATAGAACGTAATGAGGTTAACTCCTTTTCGTATTTTTGCTGAATACTATAACTATAGTTTTTAACATTTTCAAGTTCTTGAATTAATGACATAATATGTTCTTTCTCCATTTCTATTTCGGAGTTAAGACTATCATTTGAAGTTTCAAGAAGACTATAATCGTCATATAGTACATTAAGCTCTTGTTTTAGATTATCTTTTTCTTTGGTTACCTCTTGACTTTTAACAATCACTGATTTATTTCTTTTTGATAAATCGTGCAACATATATCCCATAACTGCAATAGCGACAAGCATCAATGACACTAATGCAATTAGCACTTTAGTAGTTGTGTCCTTCTTTTTTTGTGGTATCTCATTCATTTCAGCAATATATATATAATTTAATGCAAAATTAGAAAAATTGAGACTATTATATTAATAAATATCGTATTTTTGATAAAATTTATTTTACTAAATGAAATTATTTTTATTAGATACACCAAAGTTTAAAATTGATGGCGGAGCATTTTTTGGAATAATCCCTAAAAGCTTTTGGGAAAAGAAATATCCTGCCGACAGCAACAATATGTGTAATGCTGCGTGTAGGTCAATGCTTATAAAGGAAAGCGGTCGTCTTATTCTTATTGATAATGGTATTGGCGAAAAAAATCAAAGCGGATCTCAAGATGGGTATTTTGTTGATTTTACAGAAAATTTAGAGGCAAATATAAAAAAACTTGGGTTCGACCCTAAAGATGTTAGTGATGTAGTACTAACGCATTTACACTTTGATCATTGTGGAGGAACAACCAAGATTGATCCCCTAACAAAAAAAGAAGTAAACGTTTTTCCAAACGCAAACTATTATATTTCACAAACCCAATGGGATAATGCTGTAAATCCAAATTACAGAGAAAAGTCTTCGTATGTTATCAATAAATTTAAATTTTTAGCAGATACTAATAAACTAAGACTTGTAAAGCAAGAGCTATATTTAACTCCCAATATACACCTACGTTTCTTTAATGGTCATACACCTGGGCTAATGCTCCCAGTTGTAAAACATAAAGATAAAACTTTGTTTTTTACTGGAGATCTTATTCCTGCTGTTGCTTCTATACCTTTATCATGGGTATCTGCCTATGATCTTTACCCATTAACAAGCATAAACGAAAAACAGGAAATACTAAAAGAAGCCGAAAAAAATAATTGGATACTAGTTTTTCAACACGATTATTATAATGAGTGTTGCAATCTTATTCATACCCCAAGAGGTGTTAGAGCTAACAAACTATTAAAATTTGACGAATTATTCAATGAGAATTAAACTAGCCATTATATCATCATTTATTATATTGTTTGCTCTTTCATGTACTGATAGCTATGTCTATAATGTTTCGCAACACAAACTTATCAATAACACTTGGCAGATTAACACTTATATTGACTATTCACAAAACAGTACTTTAGATATTATTCAAGCATTATATATTTTTGAAGAGTCTGGGGTATTAATTAAAATTTACCCAAATACCGACACTGTCATTGCAGAATGGTCAATGAGTGCAGATGCTAAATATCTAACTTTAGGCTCTAACACATTTAAAATCACCGAATTAACTAAGCGAGTGATGTCTCTTAGATTTGGAGATGCAGAAATGTTTTTTATTGCACAGGATTAACAATTAGCAATCTATTTTTAATAACTGCTCTACATATTCACGCGTACTAGATAATCGTGGTATTTTATTTTGACCTCCAAGTTTTCCTTTATTCTTTAACCATTGATAAAAAGCACCCTCTTTAAGCACGTGTACTCTAGGGAAACCAATAGTAATATCCTTATATCTTTTTGCATCATAATCAGAGTTTATCTCTCTAAGTTTTGTGTCGAGATACTCCATAAAAGTATTTACATTATCTGGCTTAACAATAAACTCAAATAACCACTGGTGCACCCCTTGTGGATTTTTCTCCAAGAACAATGGAGCTGCGGTAAATTCTCTAATTTTAGCACCTGTTTTTTCACAAGCAAACTTTATAGCATTTTGTGCATTATCAATAATTAGTTCCTCTCCAAAAGCATTAATAAAATGACGTGTTCTACCTGTAATAATAAATTTATAAGGATTTCGCGATGTAAACATAATAGTATCACCTATTAAATATCTCCATAATCCGCCGTTTGTAGAAATAAGCATTGCATAATTGACCTCTGTTTTAACTTCGGACAATGGCACTGCGTTTTTTTTCCCTGACAAATAATTTGATAATTCAATAAATTCGTAATAAATCCCATAATCTAGCATTAACAACATCTCATTTTTTCTTTGCTCAAACTCATCTTGAATTCCAAAAAAACCTTCACTTGCATTATAGGTTTCAAGATAAGTCATTTTGTCGGATGGTATTAACTCTTGAAACATACTTTGATAGGGCATAAAACTAACTCCACCATGAACATATAGTTCAAGATTAGGCCACACTTCTAAAATATTATCTTTACCTGTAAAATCCAGCATATTATTTAGTAAAACCAATAACCAAGATGGCACACCTAATAGGCTAGTTACATTTTTATTTGTTGTGGTATGAACAATTCTATCAAGTTTTTCGTCCCACTCTTCAAGTAACGAAATTTCCTCTTTAGGTACTCGATGAAAATATGTCCAAAACGGTAGATTTTTAATTAGTACTGCAGATAAGTCCCCATAATAAGAATTTTCATTATTCATATTAATATTAGTGCTACCACCAATGGCAAGGGTTTTACCGGTAAAAACACCTGTTTCCGGGTATTTATCTGCATAAATAAAATAAATATCTTTACCGCTTCTAAAATGACAATCATCAAGCGACTCCTTACTAATAGGAATAAATTTGCTCCGATCTGCAGTGGTGCCACTTGATTTAGCAAACCATTTAATTTCGCTTGGCCAGGTAATATTTTGCTCTCCATTCATTAGTTTTTCAATATATGGCTTAAATGAGTCATAATCAAAAACTGGGATTTTTGAGGCAAATTCATGATGAGAACGTATATTCTCAAAGTCAAACTCTTTACCCAATTCTGTGTTTTTTGCAAAATCAATAAGATACTTGAGAACCCCTTCCTGAACTTCGACTGGATTTTTTCGAAAATAATCGATTTGACCTAGTCTGTTATAATTTATCAGACTTACTATTGAATTTATCACTGACATATAAGTACAAATTAACAAAAAAAAACTATTTTTAACAAAAAAATATTTTATGAGCATTTTTGACATTGTTATCGCAATTATTATCTGTTATTTTGGATACAAGGGATATAAAAATGGACTTATTAAAGAGCTTGGGAGTTTGGTCGCTTTAATAGCAGGAGTATTTGTTGCAATAAGGTTTTCAGACTTATTAAACTCTATTTTAACAAGCAAAACTAATATAGATTCAGAATTCGCTCCGATTATTTCATTTGCAATAATTTTTATAGCCGTAATTGTTCTTGTTCTACTTTTTTCTAAAATATTAGACAGATTTATAAAATTAATAAAATTAAACTGGCTAAATAAGATTGGTGGCATTGTATTCTCATTGCTAAAAACATCACTTATATTAGGTGGACTATTTTTCCTTGTTCTTCAGTTAAATGATAAATTAGGATTATTAGAACCAGAAGTATTTAACAAGACATTATTGTATTTTCCATTAGTAAGAATATTTAAATTTGTTTTCCCGTATTTAGATCATTTAACTAGTGTCTGCCTATAATATAATCTAAAATATGTATGTTTTGTATGGGCATAGGTTTACATTTGAATTTAATAAGGGAAAAAAGTTGCTAAACAAAACAAAACACCAAGATTTTCAACAATAATTGATAAAAGGAATAAAGTAGATATGAGAAGTATAGTGTTGTTTTGACAATTATCCAAACTCTTACAGAATAAAAAAACAAAAAAGATTACAAACTCGCTACGCTCGTTTGTGATCCCAGAGGGGGGGGAGCCTCAAAAGAAATAGCCTGTTCTACGAACAGTCTTTTTCTTTTTATCCAAACTCTTACAGAATACAAAAATAAAAAATAAAAAAGATTACAAACTCGCTACGCTCGTTTGTGGTCCCATAAGGGGGGGGGGCCTCAAAAGAAGTGGCATGTTCTACGAACAGTTTTTTTCTTTTTATCCAAACTCTTACAGAATACAAAAATGAAAAATAAAAAAGATTACAAACTCGCTACGCTCGTTTGTGATCCCAGAGGGGGGGGGAGCCTCAAAAGAAATAGCCTGTTCTACGAACAGTCTTTTTCTTTTTATCCAAACTCTTACAGAATACAAAAATGAAAAACAAAAAAGATTACAAACTCGCTACGCTCGTTTGTGATCCCAGAGGGGGGGAGCCTCAAAAGAAATGGCCTGTTCTACGAACAGTCTTTTTCTTTTTATCCAAACTCTTACAGAAGCGAGCTTCTGATGGTTTGGATAAAAAGAAAAAACCTCGCTTTGCGAGGCTATTTCTTTTGGGTGAAAGATGGGATTCGAACCCACGACCCCCGGAACCACAATCCGGTGCTCTAACCTACTGAGCTACAATCACCATTTTTGAGGGTGCAAATATACAACCTAAATTATAAATTTGCAAAAATATTTTTAAATTTCAAAAATATTAAATTCGTAAGACTCAATTATAGGATTTGACAATATTGTCTTACACAATTCATCCATAATACTAGCAGCTTCCGCCTTGTCTTTTGCCTCTAATTCAACATCAATATGTTTTCCTATTCGGACACTCGACATTGTATTAAAACCCATTCTCTTTGCGCTACTCATTACAGCTTTTCCTTGAGGATCCAATAAAGCTTTAAGTGGCATTACATTAACTTGTGCTATAAATTTCATTTTATTACTGTTTTTTAATTGTCAAAATTTGTTTCAAAAATGAGAGGGCAATATATAAAATAATTGCCAATCCTATCCCTAAAACACCAAATATTATTAACAAAATTAAAGCTCCTAAAATTAATATCAGTTGCCAAGTAATTTCTTTAATTTTAAAAGATTTAACTTTAAGCGACATCAAGCTAATGTTTGACACCATTAACAATGACAACACTATGTTTATAGATAAAAAACTATACGGCAAAAAAAGAAAATCGGCAATTAAACTATTATTATTAACAGAAAAATATGATATAGAAATAACAAATAAAGCCATTGCAGGAGTTGGTAAACCTTTAAATTCATTTTTTTGCTCAGTGTCTATATTAAATTTTGCCAGTCTTAATGCAGAAAAAAGCACAAGTAACAGAGCCGAAAACACCAACAATGTCTCATTATCATTTTTAATCAGAAAAAGATTGTAAACTATTGCAGTTGGAGCAAACCCAAAACTTATAAGATCGGCTAACGAATCTAATTGCTTACCAAATTCCGATACAGCATTTAAAAGACGTGCTGCAAACCCGTCAAAAAAATCAAAAACGCTAGCTAAAATCACTAATAAACATGCTATTTCAATATCGCCTTTAAAAGCAAAAATAACCGCTAAGGAACCCGAAATTAAATTTAAGCTAGTTATTGAAGATGGTATTACTTGTCTAATTTTCATTTTATTCTAAAAAAATCTTTTACTTTAACAATAAATAACAATATTTGTTGTTATTTTGTTATATGGTAACTTATTAACTTATGAACTTAAAAACAAAAGTAATAATAATTATAATATTTGCAGCAAATTCTTTATTCGCTCAGGTTGCTCCTAAGTATAGTAACGAATTTTTAGCAATTGGTGTAGGCGGCAGAGCCCTAGGAATGGGTAACTCTGTTGTTGCATCAGTTAATGACATTAGTTCTGTTTACTGGAATCCCGCAGGATTAACAAAACTCGAAAAACAAATCGAAATTGGTGCAATGCACTCTGAATATTTTGCAGGCATTGCTAAATTTGATTTTATCGGAGCATCTTATAAAATTGATAAACAATCTGCCGTAGGATTATCGATGATACGATTTGGTGTTGATGATATTCCTAATACTTTAGATTTAATTGATAGCGATGGCAATATTAGATATGATCGTATATCATCATTTTCTGTTGCCGATTATGCCTTCTTATTCTCTTATGCACGTATTTTACCTATTGATGGGCTTAGCGTTGGCGGCAATGTGAAACTTATTAGGCGAAATGCTGGAGATTTTGCTAATGCTTGGGGCTTTGGTTTTGATATTGCAGCAATGTATGATATCAAAAATTGGCATTTTGGAGCAAATTTACGTGATGCAACTTCGACTTTTAATGCATGGAGATTTAGTCAAGATTTACTACGAGATGTTTTTGAAGCAACTGGTAACGAAGTTCCTGAAAATGGACTAGAGCTTACTTTACCACGACTTATTTTAGGAGCTGGATATAATTTTAATATAAGCGAGAAATTTAATCTCTATACAGAAATTGGACTTAACACCACATCGGACGGAAAAAGAAACACTTTGCTAAAAACCAACTTAGTTAGCGTGGATCCCTCAATGGGTATTGAGATTGGATATAGTGATATTGTTTTTGCTAGAGCTGGAGTTAATAATTTTCAACAAATACCCGAATTTGATGGGACAAATGATTTTTCGTGGCAACCCAATATCGGTATCGGAATTAAATATTTTGGTTTTAGATTAGATTACGCTTTAACCGATATTGGAAATCAAAGTATTGCTTTATACTCACATATCTTTTCGTTAAGTTATAATTTTAATGCCAATGCTCTGTTTAATAAACCTGATCAACCTAGTTATAATTAAAAAACTTCCATTAAACTTGCTGTTATATTACAATATTTTGTACTTTTAGATTATGAACGTAATTTTAAAATCTATAAGCTTGTCTGTTTTATTAGTTTTAACTATGATAAATAGTTTAGATGCACAAGATTATGGTAATGAGTGGATTAATTATGATCAACAGTATTTTAAAATTCATGTAAGCAGCGACGGGTTATATCGGGTTTCTTATGCGGAATTGGTAGGTGCAGGTATTCCTATTGGCTTAATAGACTCTCGTGGAATAAGCATTTTTCATAACGGAGAAGAACAATATATACACATAAATGGTCAAAATAGTTCTGGCGTTCTAGATCCTGCTGGATATATTGAGTTTTATGGACAACGAAACAGAGGACAGCAAGACGAAGCTTTTTTTGATAATCCCACAAATCGGGTTAACAACGATTATAGTTTTTACAATGACACATCTGCATATTTTTTAACTTGGAATTATACCACCAATAATAGACGATTTGTATCGGTAAATCAAACTGATTACGACTCTTATATTGCATCGGCTCAAGATTATTGCATAAAAAATATCCGCACTAATTACACTTCCACTTTTCATTGGGGCTCAACTCAAAGCCTCTATACCCAAGGAGAAGGCTGGTTCGATAATAAAACCATTACTGAAACTGCAGCAGTTACAAAAATCATCCAATTGCCCGAAATATACAGTACTTTAACTGATGCTCAAATGGAAGTTGCTGCTGTTGGACTACATGCAAATCTGCCATCTTCAAATGTTCCACACCATTTAAAACTTGAGTTCCTCGGGCAAACAAGAATTGATGAAACATATACAGGTTATGAATTTGTTCGTAAAACTCTTAATATTCCAGCCAATCAACTTATTTCACCAATGTCATTTAAGTTTACATCAAACGATGTAAGTCAGCCCGAAATTAACGATCGAAATGTAGTATCATATATTGATATCAAGTATCCTCATACATGGGATTTTGAAAATACAAATTATTTTGAATTTATCTTACCAAAAAACCTTGCTACATCAAAAGATTATCTTGAAATACAGAATTTTAATGCTGGCACTAATACATATTTGTACGACTTAACAAATCATGAACGAATACTAGTAAATAATGTATCAGGGACACTTAAAGCACTTGTAAATCATACGGGAACTCAACGAAAAATGATTATTTGCACACAATCTGCCTATAAATCAGTTGACAGAATAACAAAAATTAGTTCAAACAATAAATTTACAGATTATTTCGGAGAACATCAAAATGCAGATTACTTAATAATAACTCACAAAAGTTTATGGAGTGGAGCCGAACAATACGCAGCATACCGTAGTTCAACTTTTAATGTATTATTAATGGACGTTAATCATTTGTACGACCAATATGGATATGGAATAAATAAACACCCAGCTGCAATTAGAAATATGTCGAGAAAGTTTTATGACTATTCAGATAAAGCTCGTTTTTTATTCTTAATCGGAAAATCGATCCACTACAGAGCAGTTAGAAACAATGCAACAAACTATGCCAATTGTCTTGTTCCGTCTGCTGGAAACCCCTCATCAGACAATTTAATAACTGCTGGTATTGATGGCAATATTTATAATCCTGTTTTTGGTACAGGACGCTTAAGTGTAAATAATAATGAAGGCATTCTTCAATATTTAGATAAAATAATTGCCTATGAGTCAAACCCTACCGAAGAATGGATGAAACGAATTTTGCATTTTGGAGGAGGTGGAGACTCTGGAGAACAAAGCAATTTTGCTAACTATCTTAATGGCTACAAATCTATTATTGAAGACACCTTGTTTGGAGCTTCTGTTACAACTTTTCTCAAAAACAGTTCTGCACCAATACAAATAACACAATCCGACTCTGTTAGACACCTTATAAATACTGGTACAAGCATGATGACCTTTTTTGGACATGCCTTTGGTCAAGGATTTGATCAAAATATTGATTTTCCTGATACTTATAACAATCAAAATAAATATCCATTTATTTTAGCAAATTCGTGTTTTGTTGGAGATCTCCACCAGGTGGGATTTAATAGTTTTGGCGAATCATGGATTAATATTCCAAATAAAGGAGCTATTGCCTTTTTAGCAACTATTAAAGATGGGATGGCCTCTTATCTTAATGTTTATTCATCAGAATTTTACAAACAACTTAGCTATAAAGCATATAATATCCCTTTAGGATTACAAATCATAAATACTTGCAAACATGCTGAAACTAATTATGGCTCAAATGTGCGTATGGAGCTAACATGTCATGAATTTACTTTAAATGGCGATCCAGGAATTGTAATAAATGCCCACGAAAAACCCGATTTAACTATAAGTGAAGAATTAGTAAGTTTTATTCCAGAAAATATATCAACTGTAATTGATAGTTTTGATGTAAGAATTGTTGTGAAAAACATTGGAAAAGCTGTGCAAGATACTTTTCTTGTTTCTATTGAGCGAACATATCCAACTGGAGATAATGAGCAAATTTATTCAGTGATTTCAGAATGTAATTATCTAGATACAATTACGGTTAAATTACCTGTTAATAGACAAATTGGCTCGGGATTAAATTCACTAAGAATTTTTGTAGATGCAAATAATCAAATAGATGAAATATCGGAAACAAATAACGAAGTAACAATTAATTTCTTGATTCAATCTGGTGACCTTTTCCCAATTTATCCTTATAAGTATGCAATTTACCCCAATAATGAAGTTACCCTTATTGCAAGTACTGGTAATCCCTTTATTTCTCTAACAGATTATCATTTTCAGATTGACACATGCGATAAATTTGACAGCCCATTGCTGCATTCAAATCTTGTTCAAAGCTCAGGGGGTTTAATAAGCTGGCAAGTTCCGTTTCAGCTTATCGAAAATAGAGTTTATTATTGGCGTATTTGCCACAATCATGCAAATCCCGATAGTCTTATCTGGAAAGAATCATCATTTATATACATAGACGGGGAAGAGGGGTGGTCACAAGCTCATTATAATCAATTTAAAGACGACGAGTTTTTATTTATTAATTATCTACCTACTACACAAAAATTTGAATTTATAGATATTCCTAAAAAATTAAACTGTTATAATACTGGTGCACTTAATTCGGTAACAATTTATCAAATTGGGTGGAATATTGATGGTGCAATTAATAGCGGGCTAGGTGCTTTAGGTAATTGTGGGATGGCTTCTGCGATGATTGTTGCCGTTATTGACCCTCAAACTATTTTAGGTTGGGCTTCGGATATACAAAACTTTGGACACCGTAATTATCCAAAATGTTTTTCAAGTAACAACCCAAACTTCTTTTTCTCATTTAACACTAATGCTGCTGGATTAGATTCCCTAAAGTCGATGATTGATTTTGTTCCTGAAGGTCATTATATTTTAACTTATTCGTGGGGAAACGCTAACTTTAGCAACTGGAATGAGGACTTGCTGCAGACTTTTGAAGCCCTTGGCAGTACTAACATCAGAAATGTAAATGATGGAGCCCCTTATATCTTGTTTTCAAAAAAAGGAACACCATCATCAGCACAAGAACGTTATGGATTTAGCTATACAGATATTGTTAAATTAGAAGATATAAATCTTATAACAGATTTTACTTATGGCTTTATTTCTAGTGTTATTGTAGGTCCTTCCAACACATGGGAATCTTTTAACTGGATGCAATATGCCGAAGAAAACCCTTCGGATGATGATTCGTGGGTGCAAATTTACGGTATTACTACTAATGGAAATGAAGAATTAGTTGTTAATGAGCTTAATACTGATAATTATGAAATTTTAAACTTGAATGATTCCATTGATTATCTACAATATCCAAACCTTAAGTTAAAGTTTTTCACGAAGGATGAGACTGATAAGACACCAGCACAACTTAATAAATGGCAATTACGATTTATAGGTGCACCCGAAACTGCGATAGATCCGCAATCAGGTTATTATTTTTGCTGCGATACAATAAACGAAGGAGATGAGTTTAGCTTTGGTGTTGCTACCAAAAATATTAGCACTTATGATATGGATAGCCTTGTAGTTAAGTACTGGCTTCAAGATGCGGATAATATCATAACCCATATTGATACAAAAAAATTACGATCTCATCCAGCAGGGGATATTATTATGGATACAATTACTTATTCAAGCATTGGATTGTCGGGACTTAACAGCATTTGGATAGAATATAATCCAATAAATGAAAGTACAGGAACATACTATCAAACCGAGCAACATCACTTTAATAATATAGCAGTAAAATATTTTTACGTACAGAAAGATATTACTAACCCCATTCTTGACGTTAGCTTTGACGGACGATACATTATGAATGGCGAAATAGTATCATCTAAGCCAGAAATTCTTATAAAACTAAAAGACGAAAATCAATATTTGGCCTTAAATGACACATCACTATTCAGAATTTATGTTACCGATATTGAAACAGGTACAGAAAAGAGAATATATTTTACACATCAGCAAAACCCTGAAGAAACAATTGAATGGATACCTGCTAATTTGCCAGAGAATTCTTGTAAAATTATCTATAATCCTGTATTTAATCAAGATGGCATGTACAGACTTAGGGTTCAAGCAACAGATGTTTCATCTAACGAATCGGGTGCAAACGATTATGTTATTGATTTTGAGGTTATTACACAATCCTCAATTACACAATTGTTAAACTATCCCAATCCATTTAGTACAAGTACTCGTTTTGTTTTTGAACTCACCGGCAGCCAGATTCCTGACGAATTACAAATTCAGATATTTACTATTACTGGTAAGTTGGTTAAAGTTATATTTATTGATGAGCTTGGACCAATTAACATAGGACGGAATATTACAGAATATGCTTGGGATGGTAAAGATATGTATGGCGATCAACTTGCTAACGGTGTGTATTTTTATCAGGTAAAAGCTAAAATTAATGGTCAAGATATTGATCATCGCACTACAGATGCGGACAAATATTTTAAGAGAGAAATTGGGAAAATGTATTTGATGCGATAGAACTTGAACTTATATTTTACACCAACTGATCCAAAAAACCCGCCAAAATTTCAGTAAGATTTCGATTTGTATATTGCTCTAAGTTTTTTGCTTGTATAGTATTTTTACCTGATTTAAAATTTTGATAAATATTTAACAAATATTCTTTTTGATTTTGATAATCATCATATTCAAAAGCTTTCCCTGTATTTGTTTCAGTAATAATTGCTGCTACATCGCTATCAGTAGGGCCAAGACATAATATTGGACGCATTGCTTTCATGTTTTCAAAAAGCTTACCAGGAATTCTGCCTTTTGCATTATCTGCAATATTTAGTGGAAGCAGCAAAACATGAGCCTTTTGCGTTAGTTCTATTGCCTGAGGTCGAGAAATATTTCCCAACGGTACAAAATTATCTTCTAATCCAGAATTTTTAATCATTTCAACAATAGCATAATCAACGATACCAGCAAATTTAAGTTTTAAGTTTTGTCCGAACTCAGGATTTTCTTTTTTAATATCGCCCAATAGTTTTATAAAAACATCTGGTCGTCTGTCATATCCTAATTGTCCAGCGTGTACAATACTAAAGTCTCTATCGTGTTCAGGAGTCTTGTGTTTAAAATCGTCCTCATCATATCCCCAAACAATAACATCAACATTTTTTGCTCCAATTTTCTCTAAATCTTTTTTCCATGTAGGACTAACAATTGTTGTTTTTTTTGCTGTTTTAAAAGCAAGTTGTTCTAATTTATGATGTTTTTTATTTGCTCTTTTTCCAATTTTAAGCATGTCGTAATAATCCACCTGCGTCCATGGGTCTTGAAAATCCATCAACCAAGGGATACCGGTATCTTGGGATAGTCTTCGTCCAATTTCGGTATTTGTATGAGGAGGGCCATCAGTAAAAATTGCATCAACAGGATTTTCTTTTATGTATTTTTTCAAATATCTTAAGGATGGTTTTATCCAGAAACATCTTGCATCTGGAATAAAAAAATTTCCACGTATCCAAATTGCAAATTTATCGATTTTACTTAATTTTCTATCTCTTACATAAACTGGATTAGCTTGATCTGTTTTTTTGCGTCCTGAAAGTTTCTTAAATAAATTGAAAGGTTCAAAAATCTTTCTTTTTAAGATAGTTATATTTTCGGGTATATGTTTATAATTTGTTTCATCAAAATATGGATACTGAGCGTTCTCTGGAGCATAAACAATAGGCTCCCAGCCATAATCTTGCAAATACTTGACAAATTTTAGGCAACGATGAACCCCTATGCCACCTGATGGAGGCCAATAGTATGATATGATTAGAACTTTTTTCATGCGGTAAATATACAGATAAAACCTAAATTACTAAATGTAAAAGAATAGATTTTATAAATAGTAAGGCTTATAATTTTGATTTTGATGAAAATATTTTTTTAATTATCTTTATGGAAATTTTAAAAGTAAATTATTATGAGATTATTACTAATTAGCAACTCGACAAACGCCGGAGAGGCCTATCTTGATTATCCAAAACATAATATAAGTGAGTTTTTGGGAGACAAACCGATAAAATGTCTTTTTATCCCTTATGCAGGAGTTACCCTAACTTGGGACGATTATGAAACAAAAGTAAAAAACAGGTTTAATGAAGTTGGGCATGATATAATATCTATTCATCGTTTTGCCGATCCTATTAAAGCTATTGAAGATGCAGATGCAATTGTAGTTGGTGGAGGTAGCACATGGAATCTAGCATATCAAATTCATTTAAATAAACTTACAGATGTTATCGTTAAAAAGGTTAAAGCTGGTACACCTTATATTGGTTGGAGTGCAGGGTCTAATCTTGCTTGTCCAACTATTAAGACAACTAACGATATGCCAATTATCGACCCAATGGGATTTGAAGCCTTAAATTTAATACCTTTTCAAATAAACCCACATTATTTAGATAAAAATCCTGACGGACATGGTGGCGAAACCCGTGAAGATAGAATTAATGAATTTATGGTGTTAAATCAAGATATTTATATTGCTGGACTACGCGAAGGAACAATGTTTCTTGTCGAAGGCGACAAAATGAGCATGATTGGAAAACGAAATCTCCGTCTTTTTAAATTTGGAGAAGAGCCAAAAGAATTGCCCTCTGATTCGGATTTTAGTTTTTTGCTAAAATAAGCTATAATACGATACACCAACCTCCTAACTGGCTAATAACCAAAACCTAAGCCATTCACACAAATGCTTTTTATATAGCTGCATAAAATTTGTATTTGCAGCTATATAAATATATTGTTATAAACTAACAGAAGGCAAATACACAAACACAACTGTACACTTTACCAAACTTAACTTAAATTTACAAACTATGTAATGCTTAAAACATTAGTTTATGTCTCATTATCCCATATAGTGAGATTTAAAAGTATTCTATAACATATAAAAAGATTTTGTATAACATTTTGATTAGGCTTTATTGCAATTACCTTAGTGTTTTCATTAAATATAGAAAAGTGGATTTATTATTAACACCATATTTTGCTTTATTTTTAATTATTATCCTAGGATTTATTGTTGGTGGGATAAAAATAAAGGGTATCAAGCTAGATGTTTCTGCCGTATTGTTTGTTGCAATGTTTTTTGGGTATTATGGGCTAGAGTTTCCTGATACATTAAAGCAAATAGGTCTAGTACTTTTTATTTTCACTATAGGTTTTCAGGCTGGGCCTTCTCTATTTGAAACTTTTCGTAAAGATGGAAAGAAACTTGTTTGTTTAGCAGCAATTATCGTTATTTCGGGAGCCTTAGTTTCTGTTGCATGTGCATTAGTTTTTGGATTTAGTAAAGAACTTGCTGGAGGATTATTTACAGGTGCCATTACTAGCACTCCAGGACTTGCAGCATTATCGGAGCTTTCTAATATTAAAGATGCAACAATTGGTTATGGGATTGCTTATCCATTTGGTGTTATTGGCGTTGTTTTATTTATCAAATTATGCCCTCGTCTTTTTAAGTGTAACATCAAAAAGGCTGAAAAACAATATGATATTGAACTCGAAGAAAAATATCCTAAAGTACTAAACCGCAACTATATTGTAGAAAGCCCTAATATAATAGGTAAAACAATTTCTGATATTTCTTTTAGGCAAGTAACTGGGGCTAATATATCACGTATTTTACAAAATGATTCTGCATTTACACCCAATCCGCAAACAACACTCCATAGTGGTAGTATAATAAAAGCAGTAGGAACCGAAGCTTCTTTAATAAAAGTTCAAGAACTAATTGGAAAACCAACTGAATTTGGAATAGCATTAAATGAAAATTATGATGTTCGTTTTATCATAGTAACAAATAAAAAAGTATTAAGCAAAACCATTAGCGAACTACATCTACAAAGCAAATATAACATAATCATCACAAGGATTAGACGAAGTGGCATTGATTTTAGTGCTACCTCAAACATTAAACTTCAATTTGGTGATAAAATTAAAGTTGCAGGAACTAAAGAGGATATTGCAAAACTTACATCCGTGTTAGGAGACGATAGTACCAAACTTCACGAGTCTAACTATTTACCAGTTGCTATTGGCATTGTGCTAGGAGTTTTATTGGGTAAACTAAGTTTAGATATTGGCAATTTTGAATTATCTCTCGGCCTAACTGGAGGTGTTATTGCAGTCGCAATTATTCTTAGTCGTATCAGAAAAATTGGTCCTATAGTGTTTTCATTAACCACTTCGGCAAATCAAATTTTACGTCAAATTGGCTTGATACTCTTTCTTGCATCAGTAGGAGCTGAGTCTGGCTCTAATATTGTAGCTATAATCAAAGAAGAAGGCTTATCAATGTTGTTTTCGGGCGTTTTAATAACTTTGATTCCAATGATTTTAGGAGCCATTTTTGCAAAATACATTTTTAAAATTGATGTTTTACAGTTATTAGGAGTTATTACTGGTGGTATGACGAGTACTCCAGGTCTTGCTGCTGCAAGCTCAATGACAAAAACAAATGCTCCTGGAATTGCTTATGCAACTATATATCCAATAGCAATGATACTTGTAATATTATGTGTTCAGTTTATATTCGCAGTTCTATAAATCTACTATAAGTATTTTTAACCTCTCTAATTAATAATTATATTCAAAGTGCCATATTTTTGTAGGCATTTAATTGTTTTTGTATAATTTCATATACATTTTCTTGGTAAATTAAAGAAAAATATTATATTGCTATCTTGATTTTTAACCAACTAACATATTTTATGCTAACATTTGACATTATCAAAGAAGAAAAAGATTTTAAAAACCTAAGTCGTAAACAGTGCATTGATTTTTTATACACTCATCTTGACAAATTTCGCGATGAAAAAGAAGACATCTCAAAGTGTATAGATTACGCCATGCAAAAAGAATGCGGCAAGGGAGGATTTGTATTATCAGCCTATAAGGAAAAAGATTTAGTTGGAATACTAGTAATGAACAATACGGGTATGTCTGGCTTTATTCCAGAAAACATTCTTGTTTACATTGCTGTTGACCAAAACTTTAGAGGCAATGGTATAGGAGGTAAAATAATCGAAAAAGCGATTAGTCTTACCAAAGGAAATATAAAGTTACACGTAGAGTATGACAATCCTGCAAAACGACTTTATGAACGTGTAGGTTTTAAATCAAAATATGCAGAAATGCGATTCGATAATAAATAAATATACATATCGAGTCAATCTTAGCAAGTTTTACTAACTAATAACAATTACCAAATGGCAAAATTACAAATTGACACTGAAGCTGTCATATACAATATTAATGAAATAAGTTCTTTTTTAAACAAACATAATAAACAATGGAGTTTAATTACCAAAGTTTTTTCGGGTGATATAAATTTACTTAAAAGTATTTTAAAACCTGACGTAATTAAAAATATTCATTCGGTTGGCGATTCTCGTTTAAGTAGCTTAAAAAACCTTAAACAAGTTAATCCAGATTTGATTACAATATATATTAAGCCTCCTGCACTTGTTTACATAGATGAGGTCGTAGAATTTGCTGATATTTCATTAAATACATCATATAAAACAATTCTAGCTTTAAATGAGGCAGCAAAAAAACAAAAAAAGATTCATAAAATAATCATAATGGTTGAGCTTGGCGAATTGCGAGAAGGAATTAAGAGAAATGAGTTAATCAGCTTTTATGAGAAAGTATTTAAATTAACAAATATCGAAGTTATTGGCTTAGGTTCAAACTTAGGTTGCATGTACGGAGTTGAACCTACTTATGACAAACTTCTACAATTATGTCTTTATAAAGAGCTTATTCAAGCAAAATTTAACAAAAATTTACCATTAATTTCTGGTGGCAGTTCTATCAGCTTACCATTAATTGAGAAAAATGCTGTTCCCAAAGACATGAACCATTTTCGAATTGGGGAGGCGGCTTTTTTCGGCACAAGTCCCTTAGAGAACGAAAGATTTAATACACTAAATACAGAAGCCTTTGTTTTTAAGGCAAACATCATAGAGCTGGATGAGAAAAAATTAATGCCAGACGGTATAATCAGCGAAGCTAATATTGGACATACGGCGGATTATGATATGGATGATTTTAGTGCCACAACAACAAAAGCAATAGTTGATGTAGGTTTATTAGATGTTGATAAAGAAGACCTAGTATGTCTTGACAAAGACGTTGACTTTGTAGGTATAACTTCAGACATGATGGTTGTTGATTTAGGTAAAAATAAAACCAAAGACGGTAAAAAGAAATATTCTATTGGTAGTCAACTTTGTTATACTCCCTCATATATGGGCGTTGCAAGATTACTAAATTCTAAATTTATAGATATTGAATATCTATAATTAAATTCCACACATATACTTTTGTCTTTTGAAATAACAAGCCCATTTTATCTCAACAAGAAAATAGGCAGTTTTTGGTGTGCAGTGCGATGAGATAGGTTTGTCTAACTGCGATGCAGAAAGCTAGTCAAATTAAGCCAGTCGAAGTAAGCAGATAAACTCGGATCTTACATACACTATTTACCTCGTCGAAACAATTACTTATAGAGGAGTATAAGTTTCGTACAAATCATGAAACTAAATACTAAAAATTTCAGAATCCAATTATATTCATAATTAACTAAGCATTTGTATAGATTTAAAGATAATAATTAATAAAAAAAAACCTTCATAATTTCTTATGAAGGTTTTTTAAGATTGGCAGCGACCTACTCTCCCACAAACATGCAGTACCATCGGCGCAGGTAAGCTTAACTTCCGAGTTCGGAATGGGATCG
>JAQUBO010000182.1 GCA_028686735.1 Bacteroidales bacterium | reverse complement strand
TTATATGATAGGTAGCACACTGAGTTACTGGCTTTGTAGCTGTTAAAGTAACAGTCAAACCATCATATTCAATATTAGGACTATATTGATTATCAATATAATATGAAGAATTTGTTACTGCATTAACATTATTAATACTTACAGGCGTTGAGGTCCCAGGAATTAAAGCAACGTTAACATTATTATAGTTTTCAGGACCACCAGAAATAAAAAAGGCAAAAACATCATTATAGCTAGAACTACTTGGTGGAGCAAACTCGGGATACTCCTCACTACCAAACACATACTGAAATTCCAGCAAATTAGATGCAGGTACAAAATCAAATTCGAGCACAGCTGCGTCTTGAGTAGTTCCAGAAATAATTGAATTCAAATCAGCATCACCGCTTGAATACATGTTGGTGCCAGTATTACCCGAAGTATTAGGTCCACTAGCATCAAGAACATTACCTGAAGATAGAATAACACCTTCTTCAAAATCAAGACCTGGTATGCCGTTCGAGAAATATCCTATTTGTTGAGTTGAACCACTATAAGTAATATTATTAGCTATCAAACATCCTGTAATAAGGACTTCGGTAACCAGTTGCTGAGGGGTATAAGTATTAACATTCACACTTAAAGCTTTTGGAAAACTTGGCAAATTTTCATCTGAGATACAAATATTTACGTTTCCAATATCTGCCTCACCGAGTTTCCAAAACCTTACTAACAATTCTCTGTTTTGATATTGTTCTTCGGAATACAAGTACATTTTAGCCTCTGTATCTCGAAAAACATCACATTTTATTTCTTGATATTCGCCATCTTCCACAACATAAAATGCAATACCAAAAAATGTCTCTTCATCAAATTGCAATTTTACTGTTGCTTTGCCATCATTGGGTACTGAAAAACTAAACCACGAACTTGCTCCTGGATGCATTCGATAACACTTTGGTAACTCTAAATCATTTCCTGAAGTTTGATCGTATGAGTATAATTTATAGAGGGAATTACTTTCAATAGTTAGCTCTGTAGGGTTATTAAAATCACTACTTAATTGCTCTTGAGCCACCAACGAGAAGCTTATCATAAAGCTAAGCATTCCTAAAATAATGTATTTAATCATGTCGTTTATATTTTTCCTTTTACAATAACTAAGTTTAAGACGCAATTTGCTTTAGATAGTTGTCTTTATTTTACGTTTTAACCAAATTGTTTTTTTTGCCTCCAAATTTAATTGGTTATCACGCTCTATAAAATTACCAAATAACAATTCATAATCTTCAAAATATTGTGGTGCTAAGATACATTTTTTTTGTGATAAGTTATGTAAAACAATAGTTTCAATATTTCCTATAGTTTTTTTATAAGCCAAAATAGCACTATCAACATTAATAAACTCTATTTTCCCTATTTGAATTTCTAAATTGCCATTTCTAATAGTAATCATCTTTTTAAGATTATTAAATATTATGCTTTGGAAGGAGTTTTTATCTTTTAAATTAACCTCCAATTCTGTCCAATCAATTCTTCCACGAACTAGATTGCGCGTATCGTTGTGTCCTGTTAATTTTATTTGCTTTTCATAATATTTTTTATCATTAGGCTTACCAAACTCATCACCATAATAAATAATTGGCGTGCCACCTAAAGTAAGCATTATTGAGAAAGCCTGAATAATTTTGTCTGTATCGAACTTAAACAATTCGCTTAATCTAGCCGAGATGCCTTCTCCCCTTCTAAAATCCCAATCTGGATTATGACAATACTTATCATGTATAAATTTTCGGTCTTCTTCGCTAACATAGACCAACTCTAAGCTTAACTCATCGTGGCAGCGTAAAAAAGTAAACCATTGAGCATTTTCCGGAATTTCGGGTGTAACCACAGAGCTTAAAACATTTATTATAGGTTTTAGACTTTCAAGAGCCATAGCTTTATAAATTTGAGGCATCAACGGAAAGTGGTATCCAGCATGACACTCATCACCCTGCCCAAAATACTTTACGACTTCTTTAGGCGGTTGACAAGCTTCTGCAAGTAAAATAACTTCGGGATTTAAAAATTCTACAACTTTTCTAAAAAACTTAATAATCACATGAGTATTATCTAAATTTTCGCAATCTGTCCCCTCCTCTTTCCATAAATACGGTATAGCATCTGCTCTAAATCCATCCACACCTTTTTCTATCCAGAACATAAAATTTCGGCACATATCCAACAAAACTTCGGGGTTTCTGTAATTAAGATCGGGCTGAAATTCGAAAAACCTATGAAAATAATATTTATGCTCACTTAATTTCTCCCAATTACTATCGCACATTCCTTTAAAAAGCAATCGACAATCAGAATACCCTTTATCATTATCACTCCATATATAGTAATTTGTATATTTATTTTTTTCGGGCAATGATGATTTTATAAACCACTCATGCTTGTCGGATGTATGATTTATTGCAATATCAAAAATTACTTTAATCCCAAGTTTGTGTGCTTCTTTAAGAAAATCATCAAAAGCTTGACTACCTCTAGGACCAAGAAGATTGTCGCGCACTTTTTTATAATCCGAAATATCAAATCCTGCATCTTTCATTGGAGACTCCAAAATAGGAAGAAGCCACAAACAATTTATTCCTAACTCCTGTAAATACGGAAGTTTTTGAATTAACCCTTCAAAATCATTGCTAAACAAATCCACATACAACGAATAGACAACAGCTTTTTTGTACCACAATGTTTCAGATGTCAAAGATATATTGCCTACTCTTCGCTTTTGGTTCTGTAATTCTGCAAAAAACACATCCAAGCCTTCTACCGAAATATCAGGATAGAGTATTTTCCAAAATTTGTTTAAATCTGCTTTAACATTATGCATAAATTATCTATTCAGTTTACACAAAATTAGCAATATTTTTAGGAAATAAAGATACAATTTTTTATATTTGTAAAAAAACGAAATAGAAATGAAAAAAGTTGCTTTAATTTTATCTGGCTGCGGAGTTTATGACGGTAGTGAAATACATGAAACAACTATGGCAATGCTTGCCTTGTCAAAAAACGAAATAGAATACGAATGTTTTGCACCCAATATAGAACAATATCATGTAATTAATCACTTAAATGGCGATGTTACAGATGAAAAGCGCAATGTTCTGGTTGAATCGGCACGAATTGCTCGTGGAGACATTAAAGACACTAAAGAATTAAATGTTGTTGATTTCGCAGGATTACTACTGCCTGGAGGTTTTGGAGCAGCAAAAAACCTATCCGATTATGCTTTTAAATCAGAAAACTTTACAGTAAATGAAGAAATTGCCAATATTATTAGAACATTTCATAGTTCAAAAAAACCAATTGCAGCACTTTGTATTGCACCAGTTTTAATTGCTAAAGTTCTTGGTGCTAAGGTAACAATCGGTAATGATAAAACTACAGCTAATATTATAACATCTGTAGGAGCAAACCACATTGATAAAGAATATCACGAAGTCTCGGTTGACGAAAAAAATCTTATTGTTACAAATCCTTGCTATATGCTCGCCTCTAACATTTATCAGGTTAGCTTAGGTGCAGATGCTGCTGTGGCTGCAATGCTAGGATTAATGAAGAAATAAGAATAAAAGCCAAGCAAAATATCAACAAATTAATCAAATCTTGAGAAAAACACTATAAAAACCTAACAGCACTTGTAAAACATCTGGAGGTTTAAATCATACAAACACAATAAGCCTAATATAACAAACATCAGGAGACTGCATTATTATTAATAAATTTAATAATTTAAAATTTAGTTATAAGATGTTGATTTTGTAATTACACAAACTGTGAAAATGCTTACAATTATCTTTTATCAATGTTTTGGCTTTGTTATCAATTTTTATTGTTTTATATTTACAAACTATAATTCAATAGATAATTAACTTAATTTTATTTTATCCAAAATATGGCTAAAACCACCAAACAAGAGCCCATTGAAAAAGTCCTTTGGGCGGCAGCAAATAAGCTTAGAAAAAATATTGATGCTGCTGAGTACAAGCACATTGTTTTAGGCTTAATATTCCTAAGGTACATTTCAGAATCTTTCGAGAATCTATATAACATGCTAAACTCTGGCGAAGGAGAATACGCAGGAGCTGATCCCGAAGATAAAGATGAATACAGAGCAGAGAATGTTTTCTTTGTGCCTGAAAAAGCTCGTTGGTCTTATTTGCAGGATAATGCTAAGAATCCCGAAATTGGAAAAATGGTTGACTCTGCAATGGACGATATCGAAAAAGAAAACCCACGTCTAAAAGGAGTATTGCCTAAAGTTTTTGCTCGTGGAAATCTTGACATTAATAATCTAGGTGGTTTAATTGACTTAATTTCTAATGTTTCATTAGGTGAAAACAAAGAACATACTTCTGATATCTTAGGACATGTGTTTGAGTATTTCTTAGGTGAGTTTGCTCTTGCCGAAGGACAAAAAGGAGGACAATTTTACACTCCACGTAGCATTGTCGAATTATTAGTTTCAATGTTAGAGCCATACAAAGGTAGAGTAATGGACCCATGTTGTGGTTCTGGTGGTATGTTTGTACAATCCGAGAAGTTTATTTTAGAGCATCAAGGGAATGTTAATGATATTACTATTTTCGGACAAGAGAGCAATCAAACAACCTGGCGTTTATGTAAAATGAACCTTGCAATAAGAGGGCTTGACAGCTCATTGGTTAAGTGGAATAACGAAGGCTCATTTTTAAAGAACGAACATAAAGACTCTAAAGTTGATTATATAATTGCAAACCCACCTTTTAATGATGATGATTGGAGTGGTGAATTACTAAGAAATGATGCACGTTGGACTCATGGCACACCTCCTGCAGGAAATGCAAACTATGCTTGGATTCAACATTTTCTTTATCACTTATCGCCAAAAGGACAAGCAGGTTTTGTGCTATCTAAAGGATCTTTAACAACTAAAACAAGCGGAGAGTACGACATACGTAAAAACCTTATTGATGAAGGTCTAATTGACTGCATTGTAAACTTACCTGCAAAGCTTTTCTTAAATACTCAGATTCCAGCATGTTTATGGTTTATGAGAAAGAAAAACTCAAATGATAATTTCCGCAATCGTAAAGATGAAATATTATTTATTGATGCTCGAAATTTAGGACACCTTATAAATCGAAGAACATTAGAATTTGCTAACGAAGACATACAGCAAATTGCAGACACATACCATAATTGGCGAAACCCTGATGGCAATTATGAGGACATTGCTGGTTTCTGTAATTCAACATCTGTAGATAAAGTAAAAGAGCTTGATTATGTTCTTACTCCTGGCCGTTTTGTTGGTTTACCTGATGAAGAAGATGATTTTAATTTTAATGAAAGATTTACAAGTTTAAAAGCTGAATTTGAGGAGCAGTTACGAGAAGAAAAAGAGCTAAACCTACGTATTCAGGAAAATCTTAGAAACATAAAATTATGAGCAGTTTGCCCAACAATTATTTACAAGTAATTAATGAATTAAAAGAAAGGATACGTTCATCTCAATTACGTGCTCAGCTTAGCTTAAATAAAGAGCTAATTTTATTATATTGGAATATTGGCAAAAAAATTATAGAAGAGCAGGAAAATCAAGGGTGGGGAAGCAAAGTTATTGACCGTATATCGCATGATTTAAAACAAGAGTTCCCTGATTTTACTGGTTTTTCGGTAAGAAATCTAAAATACATGAGAGCATTTGCAGATGCTTATCCTACTCTAAATGAGCAAATTAAGTTTTCAGATAATTTTGTGCAACAAGCCGTTGCACAAATTACAGGCAATGATAAAGAATCTCTAATAGTGCAACAGCTTGTTGCACAAACACCATGGGGTCATCAAATACAAATACTTACTAAACTTAAAGAAAAAGGGCAAAGATTGTTTTATATGGCTAAAACAATTCAGAATGGGTGGAGCAGAGATGAACTTATTTTTAATATCGAAAATAAATTGCATTTAAGACAAGGCAATATCATTACTAATTTTGACCAAACATTATCAACTCAACAATCAAAACTTGCTGCACACACATTTAAAAGTCCGTATGTATTTGGATTACTTAATGTTAGTGAAAACATGAAGGAGTTGGAGGTAGAGAAAGCACTGATCAATCATTTAAAAAGTTTTCTGTTGGAGTTAGGCAGTGGCTTTGCTTATTTGGGGAATCAAAAAAAACTAACAGTTGAAGGAGATGACTTTTTCCCTGATTTGTTGTTTTATCATATCCATTTAAGATGCTATGTTATTTTTGAGCTAAAAATTGGAAACTTTAAACCTGAATATGCCGGTAAACTTAATTTTTACATTAACACAGTCGATATGCAATTGCGTAGTGTAAACGACAATCCCAGTATTGGTATTTTATTATGTAAAACTCCGAATAAAACTGTGGTTAAGTATTCACTTCAAAACATTAAACAAGCTATGGGGGTGGCTGAATATTACCTTTCTGAACTACCTAACGATATTAAAAAATCGCTACCTTCTGAAAAAGATCTTATAGAAGAAATTAATAAAGAATTTAAGCAACTAAATAAAAAATAATGAAACTAAAATATAAACATAGTAAAGCGGAGTTTGAAGAACAGTTGAAAGAGGAAGTGCTTTTAAATAAGCACATTTGCAAAAACTTAAACAATATTAAAGTTTTATGACAATTTGGAAGGATATAACATTAGGTGATGCAATCACACTTCAAAGAGGTCATGATTTACCTAAAACTACTATGAATCATGGATGTTATCCTGTTGCTGGATCAAATGGCATAATCGGTTGGCATGACAAGTTCACTACAAGGGCAATTGGTGTTACAATCGGTCGTAGTGGTAATATCGGTAATGCCTATATTTATAAAATGGATTTTTGGGCACATAATACAACATTGTATGTTAAGGACTTTAAAGGTAATGATAATGTCTTTATTTACTATCTATTAAAGAATATTGATTTCAATGCTTTTAATGCTGGCAGTGCTGTCCCTACTTTGAATCGTAATCATATTTACCCAATTCCTATCTCTCTCCCTCCACTCTCCACCCAAAAAGCCATATCCGAAGTACTTAGCAGTTTAGACGACAAAATAGATCTTCTTCACCGCCAGAACAAGACACTTGAACAAATGGCAGAAACGCTGTTTAGACAATT
>JAQUBO010000181.1 GCA_028686735.1 Bacteroidales bacterium | reverse complement strand
AATTACTAGTTTCCTCTTCTTTTTTAAATAATCTTAGTGCCCTTTGTGAATTCTTAGTGTCCCTTGTGGTTTTTTTTACCACTAAGTACACAAGGGAAGAACACAAGGAACACGAAGTGATAAACTGATAAACCATTTCCTGTTCCTCTGTTCGATTGTTCGAATGTTCCTCTGTTCTCTTGTTCAAAAACGTCATGTTTCTAAATAAACATTAACTCAACAGCAAATTAACCAATTACCAATTACTAGTTTCCTCTTTTTTTTTAAATAATCTTAGTGCCCTTTGTGAATTCTTAGTGCCCCTTGTGGTTTTTTCAGTTCTTACTTCAATTGTTCGAATGTTCCATTGTTCTATTGTTCTTTGTTTTTTGTTTTTTGTTTTTTGTTCTTTGTTCTTTGTTCGTTATTCGTCATTCGTCATTCGTAGTTCGTCATTCTCTTGTTCAAAAACGTCATGCTTCTAAACAAACATTAACTCATGAGCAAATTAACCAACTACCAATTACTAGTTTCCTATTTTTTTACCGCAAAGAATACGCAAAGCACGCAAATAAAAAAGAAAAACTACGTGAAATCACCGCTTCACTAAATCACTAAATCACTAAAAGCAAAAATATAAAAACATTCCCAAAACACTAACAATGTCTAATCTCAATTATAGAAGCCAAACAGCACAAGACCCTCATTAAAGAGCCTTTAGTATTAGATTGGGAGCATTTTAGATAAACGAATATTGCTTTACAAACAAGCCCAAAAACGAATTAATGTCCTATCTTTGTCTATTGCCTTATTTAAATTTGCATAAATTAACACCGTATATTTGTATTATAATTTATAAAGTACAAACTATTATGCAAAATTTAAAATTAAAAAACTTAACACTTATCTCTATATTTTGTTTTTTGTCAATTTTCGGTTTTGGACAAACCACAAAAAACATGGCTCCAGATCTTAACTCACCAAATAGCAAAAGTGAAGGAATGCGGATTAATAGTAATCTGAATTATGCAGAAACAAATAATACAACAAAATCTGCACAAAAACAATTCACACAATCTGGATTATCAAATCATGCTGATATAAACTACGAAAAAGATGCCGTTTTTGCAAACCGAAAACCACAAGATGAACTGGTGGAGAAAAGAGACAGAACCTCAAAGCACTTTCAAAACCCTGACGGTACTATAGAAGCTTTTCTTTCAACAGGTTCTGTTAACTATTTTGAAAAAGGAGCTTGGCTAACAATTGAAAGAGCAATTTTACCTAACAATACCAAAGATTATCCTGAGTACGAATATGCAAACACAAAAAACAGCTTTAAAACCTATTTAAGCAAGGACCAATCTAAAGGAATAAAAACTGTAGTTGAAGACCAAGAAATTACCGAATGGCAAAATAAGAAAATAGAGTTTTTAGATGAAAATTTCAATACAATTTCATTGATTAATGCAGAAAATGGCAGATTAAAAACCGATGATGCAAAAGCCATTTACAGCAATATATTTCCATACACCGAAGCACATATTACGCAACTGTTTGATGGACGTAAAATTGATTATGAAATAAGTTCACCAGAATTTTTAAATCATATACCTGCAAACTCAAAATATCTTGCAGTAAGCGAAGATATTGTTTTGCCAAAAGGCTGGACAGCAAAATATTATATCGATAAATTAAACGAAAACCCCACCGAAACCAAAAAGCAAATTAGCATTTTTAACGAAAAAGACGAAGAAATATTAAGATATATGCCACCTGCATACTTTGAAAAAAATAATGAACATAATATTGAAAACCCAGTAGGTGATTATGAAATTGAACAAATAGGACAAATATTAACAATAAAAATATTAGTTGATGCGGATTGGTTGAGAAATGAGAGCAGAGAGTTTCCTGTGGTAATTGATCCGACTGCGAGTGTGTTTGCTCAAACAAATGCTCGTTCAACTGGGAGAGCTTATTCTGATGGAGCAGGAGGGGACAATCAAATCAGAATAGGTCGTTGGACATCTAGTCCATATGCATATGTGATGGGATGGGCAAGATTTGATTTATCAAGTATTTCATCTACAAACACTGTTAGTGTCGCAGAATTTAAGATGTATCAAAATGGAGGGTCAACTAATAGACCTGGTAGTACAGCACAGTATATGTTAACAAATTGTATGGATCCATATACGGCTAATTATCAAAACATCTTTAATTCAGTTAATACAGCCTATTCCTCCTTAATTTCTGGATTATCTGATGGTCATAAAACTGCTGCATTTAATACAACAGGTTTAAGTGCAATCCAAAATGGTTTAACAACAGGTTTTATTACAATTGGTTTATCGGCTCAAGGAACTTTTTGGAATTCATATGCAAGGTATGCAAATATGGTTGGATATTCTGGCAATACAACTACTACAGGGACTGCCTATCGCCCCTACCTATCTGTCACCTACACAGTCCCATCCGGTCCCCCCACTTGTGCCACACCAATCTCACCAACTAATGGAGCAAGTGGCACAGGACATTCCGGTAATTTAATGTGGGAAGCAGTAGCAGGAGCAGACACTTACGATGTGTATTTCGGAACATCTGCAACACCAACACAAGTTGCAACCGACCAAGTTGCAACCACTTATCCGATAGATTGCCTATTACCGGAAACTACATACTACTGGAAAGTTATACCAAAAAATGGCGATGGATCAGCATCTGGCTGTGCAACATGGTCTTTTACAACAGATAATAAATTACATATTTATAAAAATAATTTTGAAAATTCATCGGAAGGATATTTTGGAACCTCAGGAGGTACTGTTGATGGCTGGAACACAAATGAAGTTACAGCTCTTGGTTCTTATAATAATAGGTGGGCAGTCGGCTCAGGTACTAATGCAATAAGTGGGAAATCAGCAGGTTTAACAGCCTTATTAAATGGGGCATTAGCTGGTTCTTATTTCGAGTATTGGTGGGATATGGGCGAATTACATCGCATGATTTATCGTCCTTTTGATATGACTGAATATCGCGATATTGAATTAAATTTTGATTGGAAATGCGGAGGCGAAGATGGTCTTGATTATGGTGAAATTTTATCATCAGTTAATGGTGGTACAGATTGGTTAACAGATGTTCAAGGAGGATTATACAGCGATGGTAAGTATTGGAACTCAGCAAGCACTATTCGTTCACAAACCTTAACCCTACCGGCTTCAAGAAATAACCAAAGTAATTTTGTACTTGGATTTAACTTTGATGATCACAGTGGAAATGGGAATGGAACAGATCCCTCTTTTGTCGTTGACAATATTGTCATCAAAGCTTGTCCTTACGAAGGATATTTAAGTTCCCCCGATCAAACAGAACCTTTTGCATGGGCACCACCAACAGCAAATACTCAAACGACAATTACAGTAAATGAAACACACGATTGTGCATATTTTGAATGGGAACAATCCACTAATAATGGAAATACCTGGACAGTTATTCCGGGTGAAACCAATGTAAGTTATACAACCCCATCAAATATTACCTCGAACATATTTTACCGCTGTCGGGTTTACTTTAGTACAGGTTGCCCAGGTGCATATCAAAGTGAAGCCTTTAAAATTGTATTTGAGCCAGGATGTACTACGGTTATCGCACCGATTGATGCAGCAACAAACCAAAGTACCAATGTAACAATTAGTTGGGATGCTGATCCATTAGCTACTGATTACGACATCTACTTTGGTGAAGATAATCCGCCGGCAACATTAATAGATAATACAGCTAACACAAGCTATGATTTAACAAATTTAAATTACGGAACCACTTATTACTGGCAAATATTGCCTACTAATGCGGGTGGAACTGCCAGTGGTTGCGATGTTTGGTCATTTACTACAGGGGCTGAACCTCCACAATTTCATAATTATGGTGGAACAGAGCAACTTACATTTGATAATTCTGCATATAAAGCCGATGCTCCAAACTTCCGTATTAGCCACCCAAACACTATGGAAGAGGTGCAAATTCAAATTAGCCAAGATGTAAGTTTCCCCGGTACAACCGTTTATGACGGAAACTTTACGGGTAGCTTTACTGGTGAAAGTAATTTTGAAACTTCATTGGAAGGAGAATCAGTAAATACTTCGCATTTTCCACAAGGCTTTGATTATGATACATTTACTTTACTAGCTGGTACCCCATCAGCAGGTCAATGGTCCAATAACTGGTGGACTTTAAATAATAGACCGCAAATGAATAAGTATGAAACTGGTGGTAATCCTGCTGGACGAGTTGGATATGAAACAGAAGATATTTCTCCTGGGGCTGTAGATTGGACTAATCAAATAGTGTTACCTAACATTGATGCAAGTGGCAAGAATGAAATTATTTTAACTTTTGATGTATGGCACTCATACTCTGCAGACGACTTAACCAATTGTATATGGTTTGAAACATGGATTGGTGGTTATAAAAATAATATACAAACAGTTTATATAAATGATATTATTGTCGAAAGTCTTGCAAATACTTCTGGTCGTTTTTATTTTAATGAGCCAAGAAGTTGTGCTAAAGTAAAAGTTATTTATAATTTATCTGAAATACCTGAAAATGACAAGTCCGATGTAGGATTAAAAATAATGGCAAAACGTGATTCTAAAATTGCCCCATTTTACGTCTATTTCGATAATGTTGATGTAACGGGTGCGGCACAAGAATTTACAAATGGTGACACCTATTATGCCCGTGCCCGCGGAAAAATCGGTGGCAACTGGACAGACTGGACATCAGCAACACATAGTTTTACTTATAAAAATCAGACTGAAATTGAGTGGCACCAAACAGCAGAACCGCAATTTTTAACGAATGAGTTAAATGGCGTAATTACTGCAACAAGTCCAGATTATGCAACAATTCCTGCATCGGGTGGGACTACAATCAATCCGTTTAGTAATCCTAGTTTTGAAACAGGTACTGGATGGAGTTCATATAAATGGGGACCTGATCAGTTAACTGTAGATACATATAATACTGAATGGTATAGCGATGGAAGTAGGGCAGCTAGAATGCGTTTATTTGGAGGATGGGCGTTAAGTAGTGATTTTGCTGTTGTTTCTCAAGTCGTTGATTTAACAGATGTAGAGCAAATTATATTTGATGCAGAATCACATTATGGCTCAAATATGGGTTCAAATCTTGCCAATGGAGGGACACTTCGTTTAATCATTGGTGAAACATCAAATAATACAACGGGAACTGTATATAAAACAATTAATCATTGTACAACTGGAAGTTCTGGTTCATGTAAAGTCGAAACACTTGATATAGTCGCCAATATAGATCCAGCAGATCGTATTCCAGATCAAACCGTAAAATTTGTGTGGTCTGGTTTTTCAGAAGGGGATGTTGGCGGTGCATATGTTTATTTTATGGTTGATAATATTAGAATAGGAGTGTCTCAAACCGTAGGCACATTAACCTCCGCACCAATTAATTTACCGTCATTTTATCAAGAAGATACCTGGTATGAACTTTCATGGGATCAAACTTTAAATGGAGGAGCGATTAGTTTTTCTATCGAAGAAGATAATGCTGGGTCATGGGATCCAGTTGTTGGATTTACGGATTTTTCATCAACAACAGATGGCAACAATAATTTAAGTATTGAAAGTATTGGAAGTTCTCAACAAATTCGACTCAAAGCCACATTTACTGAAAGTGGAGCCAAAGGCACTCAGCCCGAATTAAATAATTGGACAATAAAAACTAAAAAAGACGAACCTCTACCTGTCGAACTACTTTATTTTACCGCAGAATGCAATGGCAAAGACAAAGTACTCACTTGGGAAACTGCCAGCGAAAACAACTCCGATTATTTCCAGATTATGGCTTCCACAGACGGTAAATACTTTGTGCCTGTTGCAAAAGTACAAGCAGCGGGTCATTCTTCACAAAATATAAAATATAATTATACACTTATTGGGCAAAATGATAAAACATACTATCGCCTAAAACAAGTGGATTTCGATGGCAGTTCGGAAACTTTCAATATTATCCACATAGATTGTGGTAATGATGTAAATTCTCAAATTACTGCTTATCCAAATCCTTTTGACGGTAAAATTTTGTATCTAAACTCTACAAGCACTTTAATAAATTCCGTAATAAATATTTACGATGCTCTTGGACGATTGGTTTATCAAACAAAATGTGATGAAATTAACTCGCATGTCGAATTAAAAATTGATACAAAACTTGACCCTGGAGCGTATTATTTAGAAATTAACTCGGAAAATGAGGCTAGTAAAAGGATATCGTTGATAGTGAAATAAAAAACGGTTCTCAGTTCACGGTTCGCGGTTCGCGGTTCGAGGCTGGCAGTTGGCTACGCAGTTCGGAGTTAATCTGTTAATTGCCTTCGCCACCCCCCATCCCCTGAAGGGGAGTGCCTTCGCTGATATAATTAAGTGTTGTTCTTTGTTTTTTGTTTTTTGTTCTTTGTTCGTTGTTCTTTGTTTTTTGTTTTTTGTTCTTTGTTCATTGTTCTTTGTTCAATTGTTCGAATGTTCCTCTGTTCGATTGTTCAATTGTTCTCTTGTTCAAAAACGTCATGCTTCTAAACAAACATTAACTCATGAGCAAATTAACCAATTACCAATTACTAGTTTCCTCTTCTTTTTTAAATAATCTTAGTGCCCTTTGTGAATTCTTAGTGTCCCTTGTGGTTTTTTTAGTTCTTACTTCTTTTGTTCGAATGTTCCATTGTTCTATTGTTCGTTGTTTTTTGTTCTTTGTTTTTTGTTTTTTGTTCTTTGTTCATTGTTCTTTGTTCAATTGTTCGAATGTTCCTCTGTTCTCTTGTTCAAAAACGTTTAACTTTTTACAAACATTAACTCAACAAATTGCTGACAAACCTAAAGAAAACAATAGTATCTACTATTTGTATTAATAAAAATTTGTAATTGTAAAATATAAACAATATCTTTATTTAATAATTTAATTCATATTAATTAAATCCCGATGATTCTAATTTAAATTTTTATATATTGTAAATATCTACTAAGTACATGACAAAAAATTAAAAACATCTATATCTGTTTGATTTTTAGAGTTTAACAACATATTTGCTATATAAGAAAGCCCTAATTTGAAAATGCTTTTCGCTTTTCGTCCATGTTTCTTGATC
>JAQUBO010000180.1 GCA_028686735.1 Bacteroidales bacterium | reverse complement strand
GCTTGAAGTACTAAAGAATCAGATTAGTCCTCATTTTCTATGAATACTCTTAATAATATCCATGCTTTAATTGATTATGATAAGGACAAAGCCAAAGATTCTATTGTAATGTTATCGAAACTTATGAGAGTTTTACTTTATGATAGCGATAACGAAAATTATAGCATAAAGAACGAAATACAGTTTTTAAACGATTATATCGGACTGATGAAAATTAGAGTTCAGGATAATGTGGAGATAAAATTTGATTACCCTTTAAATATTTCTGATTATAAAATTCCTCCTTTGCTATTTGTCAGTTTTGTTGAAAATGCGTTTAAACATGGAATAATAAGTGCCGAAAAATCCTATATTCATATAAAATTAGAATCAGATAATAATAATTTGCTTTTTAGCGTAAGTAATTCAAAATCTAGTGTGCAGAAAAATGGGAATGTTAAGAAAATTGGTCTCGAAAATGCTGAAAATCGGTTTAATGCACTATATGACGAAAATTACAGTTGGAAAATATCAGAAACAAATGATAACTTTACAGTGAAAATTAGCATCCCATTAATATGAAAATAACATGTATTACAATAGATGATGAACCTTATGCACTTAAACAAATTTCTGATTATGTGCGTAAAACTCCTTTTTTAAATCTGATAGCAGAGTGTAAAAATGCATTTGAGGCTCTTGCTACAATATCAGAGCAAAAACCCGATTTAATTTTTGTAGATATTAACATGCCAGAAATGAGTGGCATGGAATTAGTAAAGTCGTTATCCACCGATGTATTAATTGTTTTCACTACAGCTTATAGCAAATATGCTGTTGAAAGTTACAAAGTAAATGCTGTGGATTACTTGTTGAAACCCATAGGCTACAACGATTTTCTTCATGCTGCAACTAAAGCTCAGATGGTTTGGGATAAAAACAATCAGGGAAATTCAAAATCTTCGGATAATGACGCTTACATTTTTGTAAAAGCCGACGGCAGAATATATAAAGTAGAATTATCAAAAATAGATTTTGTTGAAAGTGCGAGTGAATATGTTAAAATCTTTGTAAACGGCGAAAAACCAATTATGAGTCTTATGACAATGAAAAGCTTAGAGGCAGCTTTGCCTACAGATAAATTTATGCGTATTCATCGTTCATATATCGTAAACCTTGATAATATTACCACTATTGAGAGGAACAGAATTATTTATTACAATAAAATTTATGTTCCAGTTAGCGAACAGTATAAGGCTGTATTTAAAGAATTTGTGGATAGGAAATTTTTATAAGATAACTATCTCTATGTGAAAAAAACAATCGAACAAGAACCGAGAACTGATTATCACATATCCTTACATTTTCTTCTTTCTTCTTCCATTTCTTCTTTTGTCCAAGTTTCTTCCCAGGTATTACAATAATCTACAAAGGCACAATCTGGACAGTAGCTAAAACAAAAATCAATTACCCAGCCTATCAGAGCATTAAAACCTTCTTTAAAATGCTCCCTA
Organism: Bacteroidales bacterium; assembly: GCA_028686735.1. Classification (GTDB taxonomy): domain Bacteria; phylum Bacteroidota; class Bacteroidia; order Bacteroidales; family ML635J-15; genus Bact-19. The sequence continues at coordinate 5,685 of JAQUBO010000180.1, read as the reverse complement.
ATTTCTCTATATCCCAACTCAACTGGAGCCTTTTCACTTGGCAAACAAATATTATCCCGCATTATTTACCGCTTTTAATGGAAAACGGAAGTAAATGTCAGATTGTCAGATATTTGTATTGAATGTATAAAGTTATTAACATACCCAGTTTTGGGTGTTAGTTGGTTTATAATAGGTTGTTAGTCAGTGGTTTGGCAAGGTATTTATGGTTTTATTATTAGCCAAATTTTGAGAAAGCTTACGATTATCTTTGTGCATCTGCTTTGTTGCGAAACTCTTGAACCTTAAGCTCACGAACACCTATAAAATATTATAAAAAGTGTGAGTAAATAGTGTCAGCAAGAAAACCACCTATTTTTCTAAAATCATTTTTATTTAAAATATTTATACAAGAATATTGTGTTTCATAACTCAAAATATATTCATTTTGTTAAACTATTTTATAACTGTGTCATTTTTGCGATAAAATTTTAAAAAATGGGTATAGGTATCCTATTAAAATTTTGGAGATTGAATTTATTTAATGCTTTAGCTTTATTACGCTACTTTTTTGATATTGCAAGCATCTTCGTGTTTACGCATTTCTGCGAGAAGATGTTCACCAATTTTTTTGAGATTATAAGCACAAACTGCCAGACCAATATATCTTTTAAAATTAGGATACCCTCTATCTGGACACCTGTTTAAACCTCTATGTTCTAGTTCGTTGATGTTTGATTCTACAGCACTGTGTTTGTTACGAAATTTTTTAAATAGTGGTTTGTGTTCTTCTTCTTTTTCTAGTTTATTACATTTTCCTTTTTTCGGCAGAACCAAAGTTTTGACAATTTCTGAAAGTATTAATTTGTTGTTTGTGTGCCAGTATCCTTTGTCAAAACTCCATATATTTATTCTATATTTTGAGGATATGCGTTGTGCAAGCTCTGGTACAATTTCGGAATCAGACTCATGTTCCATAACTTGATAATCAATAATCAGATTAAACTGGTCGGTTGTTATGGATACTTTTTTACCTAACTCTACATTAGGACGCATTTTCCCTTTAGTTATCCACTCTGTATATTGTTCAAAAATTGAAAACAACTTTTCGTTATGCGGAATTTTTTCTCCTTTAATAACACGTCTTTCAAGCAGGTCGATATGCTTGTGCAATAATTCCATAAACTTCTCAAGTTCAATTAAAATAACCATATCCGCTATATCTGCTTGTGGAAAATTCTCTTTATCTTTTTCAAGTTTAGCATATAAGGCTTTGGCTTTGGTTAGATACTTCTGAGCGGTTTTATGAATTCTTTCTTGTTTTCCTTTTCCCCCTGATGCACTTGCTCTGCCCAATGCTCTCATTTTGTTTTTTAGGTCGCTACGCCAATCTTCTATTTTGCGCCATCCTAGTAGGTTTTGCTTTGCTTGCAATTTTGTTACCATATCTAAGCTTTTACGAGCACTGTCCCAAAGTAAATTATAATCCGTTGGAAAATGGACATTGCTTTCTACAACAAAGCTATCAGTTTTTAAGCACAATGCTTCCGCCTCTTTTTTTTTAAACGTCTCATGACCAAAGGCGACAATAATATTATTAAGCTCTTTGACTGTTTCATCATCCAATAATTTAACATTATCGATAATATTTTGATGACTGATACTTTGTTTTGTAAAACCGAAGTCAGTTTCAATGCCCATAATTTGTCTTATTAGACTGTGATGATTAGCTAAATCATGAAGCTCGTCATAACTGATATTTTGGCATAAACGAACTTGCGATAAAACAAAAATTTGCCATAAATTCATTCCAGGTCTTCCTGTGTTATTGTTTTTTGAAAGTATCTTGTTTTCAAGCACCTCAAATACCAGTGAATTCCACTTTTTATTAACAAATATCTCTTTCAATGCTGCACATAAACTAGGCAACGCACCGCTTCGTTTTGCTGTTGGTATTTTTGTATCCTGAATTAATAATTGCCCTAAAATAATTTGTTGCTCGAATCTTTTCCTCATAATTTAAAACTTTCTTTTTGTACTACAAAATAATCGAATCTAAAATCATTAACAGGTTGAAGATCAGGATAATTGCTAATATATGCAAGTAAAAACTAAAGAAGTTTCAATAAAGTTATCAACAGTTAAGTGTTGATTTACAGAAAGTTAGGAGTTTTCTTGCAGACACTATATATTAAAACTAGGCGAATACACAAAACAAATCAGCGTTATTAGGTAATAAATTGATATATTTGTAGAAAGGACGTTTTCTCCTTTCTACTTTTTTATGAAAAAAATAATTTTTATATTATCAGCGGTATTATTATATACTTGTAACTGCTTTGCTCAAAACATTGTTTTTAACAATACATACCCGGGACAGTCTCCCGGTCTAAGAAACGTGATTATTCAGGATGATGGATATGTTGGTTTAGGTTTTGATGCTAACAATAGTTTTATTAGTCTTTATATCATGAAAACTAATTTTTATGGAGATACTGTATGGACAAAAACTTATGGTGATACTATCTATCATTATTATCATGGAACCAGAAATTCTCTTATCTCAAATATTGACGGTGGTTTTTCTTTGGCTGGTTCTAGAAAAAATGAGACAAACAACACTTGTTTACTAGTTAAATTTGACCAAAATTTCGACACATTATGGACAAAACTATATTTTGACAATCCTGATTTTACAACTTTTTACAATCATATTCAAACTTCTGACGGAGGCTATGCTTTGGTTGGCTGCACTACTGAAAGTGATGCTGATGGCGATGTGTTGCTTGTAAAAACCGACAGCGATGGTAATATGCTGTGGTATAAGAAGTATGGAACAAGTGCATATGATTTAGGACTTTGTATCATAGAAACTCCTGATAATGGCTTTTTGATTGGAGCTGGATCTATGGGGTATGGTGCTGGAGACAACTATATTATAAAAACAGATGAGTTGGGTCAGCTGCAATGGTCAACACACTATGGCAATCCTGATTGTACTGATGGAGGTATAACAAACATAATAAAGACAATTGATAATGGTTATCTGCTTACTGCAAGCCATACTTTATACGAAGTTGGTGATGATGGTTATTTAAAATATAGTCAAGCTGGGCTAAAAAAAATTGATAGTAATTATAACGAAGAGTGGTACAAACTTTACGGCAATGTAACTTACCAAACTAGCTTTGGTTCAATTGTTGAGACTGAGCAAGGAGATTTAGTACTTACATTATTTGAAGATTACCCAAGTAGAAGTAAACTTTTGTTTTTAAACGCTCAAGGGGATAGCTTAAGAAAGGTTGGATATGTTGCCGTAGGATCAAATGATGAACAATGGCTTTTTGCTATTAAACAAACAGAAGATGGTGGTTTTATCATGGCAGGAGTAGCTTACGACCCACAGGTTATGTGGCTTGTAAAAACCGATAGTTGTGGGTGTGTGGAGGAGGATTGTGAGTGTGGGGGGAGTACGGTGGAGGAGTTCACTAATGAACTTAATATTGTGGTTTACCCAAATCCGGCTAGCGACTTGCTTTATTTGCAATTACCTGAAAACTCAGGAGATGCATTGGTAAAAATTTATGATGCTACGGGAAGGATTGTGCAAAGTGAGAAACTTGTAAATAACCAAAATGCATTAAACATACGAGGCTTAACAGCAGGGTCTTATGTTTTAAAAGTACAATTTAGAGATAATTGTAAGACTTCAGGGTTTATTAAGGATTGAAAATATAATGCCGTGGTGTTACTAAAAGAAGAAATTGGCAATATCGAGTTTAACAAAAATCTCTACATAAACGAGTATGTAAGCCATGGTCTTAACAATGACAGCATTCCTAATGTTAAAGATTCGGTAGTAAATTTCCTTATGAACGATGATTATTTTGAATCTAAATGCATGGTTATACCAATTCTGATCAGCGATGCCAGATATGTTGATGCTCAGACTCAAATCAATGAACTGGATTATTTGGCAAGTAATCAAAAACCTGATTTGCAGGCAGAATTATCAGAGTTTGCCGATTTGCAAGAATTGGTAATTAAAATTGATACAACGAGATCAACTGAATCGCTTCTAAATATTGTTGGTAACAATCTTACATTATTGGAATCAATGGCATATAATCCTTCGCACAGAGGAAGCAGTGTAGCACAAATATTATTAAGCGAAGCCGGAATTGCTGAATTTGAACCGGAAATCTTTTTACCAATGGATGATCGTTCAATGCGTTTCTCGATTGCTCAGGAAGGAATTACCGACAACTTTGATTTGAACGATATGATTGAAGTTTACCCAACTCCGGCCAACAGCGAAATTTGGATCGAATATTTATTGATAGACTCTAAACCTGTCAGTAAAATTGATATTTACGATGTTGAAGGTAGGCTTGTGTTGACACAGAGTATCAGAAACGGATATGGTTTGGAAAGACTTGATGTTTCTCAACTTAGCGAGGGCAATTATGTCTTGAAGATGGGAGATTTTTCAAAACAAATCAGTGTTATGAAGTAAAAAATCAGTATATTTGTAGCCAATGGTATTTTTTATCCTTGGCTACTTTTTTATGAAAAAAATAACATTGATATTAGTTAGTTTATGTTGGGCAATTGTTCTTATTGCTCAGGATATAGTTTTTAATAAAACCTATAATGCACAAACACCAGGTTTAAGCAATATAATTATTCAAGAAGATGGATATGTTTCTCTTGGGTTTGATGTAAATTTAGGTAAAGTTCGTATTTATATTCTAAAAACAGACTTTTATGGAGATACTATATGGACAAAGAAGTATGGGAGTTCTGATTATAGCTTTTACAATGGCACACAGAATTCACTTATTGAAAATTTTAACGGAGGTCATTCATTATCAAGCCACAGAACAAATCCTGAAACCGATTATAGAGCATGTATGTTAATGAAATTCGATCAAAATTTCGACACTCTATGGACAAAGCTCTATTTTGACAATCCGGATTTTACAGTATTTTACAATCATATTCAAACAGCGGATGGTGGTTACGCTTTGGTTGGTTGTACTACCGAAAGTGATACCGATGGCGATGTTTTGCTTGTAAAAACCGACAGCGATGGCAATATGCTGTGGTATAAGAAGTACGGGACAAGTGGAAGAGATATGGGTTTATGTATTGTCGAAACTACTGATAATGGGTTTTTAATTGGTGGTGAATGTGGTCTGGGAAATACAGATGGATATCTGGTTAAAACTGATAGTGGAGGAAATCAGCAATGGACTCAGCGATACGGAAATCCATTGTATCCGGATGGGGCAATATTTACAATTGGGGTAACATCTGAGAATGAGTACATTTTACCAATAGGTTATATTACTACTCCAATCTCGGAACCTTTTTATAATAGGAAATATCGTTTTATTAAGTTGGATTCTGATTTTAATGAAGTTTGGAACAAGGAATATGGCATTGAAGCTGAATACACCGGTATTGGAACAATTACTGTTGCGAATAATGGAGATATTTGGGCAACTGTAACGGATGATAATAATGACGGTTTGTTTCACCTTACTCCAAATGGAGATAGCATATCGAAACATTATTATTCTGCAGAAGGATCAACAGGAGTTAAATCATTATTAGCAATAAAACAAACCCCCGACAACGGCTTTATAATGGCAGGTGTTGCCTACGACCCCCAAGTAATGTGGCTTGTAAAAACTGATAGCT
>JAQUBO010000179.1 GCA_028686735.1 Bacteroidales bacterium | reverse complement strand
TTGTCATGATTTTTGGATTGCTATGCACCAAAAAATCATGCCAAAAGAGATTCGTCGGCATATTTTAACCCTTGACTTTCACTACGTTCAGTCAAAAGTTAAAATAAATGAGTCCTTCAGACTCAAAAGTAATAAAAAACATTTGAAATTATTGTGATAAAAAAAGTATGCGTTTGCCCTGAAACAGAATTAAATATCCTTGTTTATTTGCTAAAAAAATGAGTACTTTACAAATTAATTATTTTTTGAATGAGTAAAAAAGACAGTATAAGCCTTAGAGGGGTAAGAGTTCACAATCTTAAAAATGTTGATGTCGAAATTCCGCATGGGAAATTAATTGTTATTACGGGTTTATCAGGTTCTGGAAAATCATCGCTTGCTTTTGATACTTTGTTTGCTGAAGGACAGCGTAGATATGTTGAAAGTTTATCTTCTTATGCAAGACAGTTTTTAGGAAGGATGAACAAGCCTGAGGTTGATTTTATTGATGGTATCCCACCAGCAATTGCAATTCAACAAAAAGTAAATACACGAAATCCTCGATCAACTGTTGGGACTTCTACCGAAGTTTATGAATATATAAAATTGTTTTTTGCGCGCATTGGTAAAACATATTCACCAATTTCTGGGAAAGAGGTGAAAAGAGATAGTGTTCACGATGTTACAGATTATATTTTAGAGTTTGATGATGCTGCCAAAATACTTATCTGTTTTACTTATAAATTTAATAATGTTCAAACTAAGGAAGAGCAACTGCAACTTATTCAGAAACAAGGATATAATCGCATAGTATGTGATGAGGTCTTATTTCGTATAGATGATTTTGTTAATGACAAGGTTTTTAAAACAAAAAAATCGATTAAAATTGTACTCGACCGGATTGTAGTTAAAAAGCATGAAAATCAAATTGGTCGTATTTCTGATTCTGTGCAAACTGCATTTTATGAGGGAAGAGGCGAGTGTTGTGTTATGCGATTAGAAGCAGACTCGAAAAATATTCAAACGTTTTCGAATCGTTTTGAGGCAGATGGAATCGAGTTTGAAATTCCAACGGCACATATATTTAGTTTTAATAACCCAATTGGTGCTTGCCCTGTTTGTGAAGGCTTTGGAAAAGTGCTTGGAGTGGATGAAGATTTGGTTGTTCCCAATAAAAGCCTGAGTATATTTGACAATGCTGTAGCATGTTGGAGAGGTGAGATAATGCAAAAATGGAAACAAGAGTTTATTAGTAAATCTGCCGAATTTGAGTTTCCTATACATCGTGCATATTACCAATTATCAGAAAAAGAAAAAGATTTGTTGTGGAATGGTAATTCTAAATTATCAGGGATAAACGATTTCTTTAATTATCTCGAAAGAAAAAAACAAAAAATACAGTATAGGGTTATGATTTCGAGGTATCGTGGAAAAACAACCTGTCCAGAATGTAAGGGGAAACGATTAAAAAAAGAGGCCTTTTATATTAAAATTGATGGTAAATCTATTGGCGAGCTTGTTGATATTTCAATGTTTGAACTTAAAGAGTTTTTTGATAAAATAAAATTAACTAAATATGAGGCTGAAGTTGCTGAGCGTTTGTTAGAAGAAATCACTACAAGATTAAACTCTATTGTTGATGTAGGGTTAGGTTATCTTACATTAAATAGGCTTTCGTCAACTTTATCGGGAGGCGAATCCCAGAGAATAAATCTTGCAACAATTTTTGGCTCAGGTTTAGTAGGATCTTTGTATATCCTCGATGAGCCAAGTATCGGACTACATCCGAAAGATACAGAAAACCTAATTAGTGTATTAAAAAATCTTCGAGACAGAGATAATACGGTTGTGGTTGTGGAGCATGATGAGGAGATTATGCGTTCAGCAGATTATATTATTGATATAGGACCAAAAGCGGGAAATTTGGGCGGTGAAATTGTTTTTGCTGGCACTCCTACCGAAATGATTAAAAAAAGTAATAGTCTTACGGCTCAATATCTAAAGTCTATGCTAACTACATACGATTTGTATGAGCGGCAAAAATGGAATAATTTTATCGAGATAAAAGGAGCAAGACAATTTAATCTAAAAAATATAGATGTTAAATTTCCTTTGGGAGTAGCAACTGTTGTAACAGGAGTAAGTGGTTCGGGTAAAACAAGTTTGATTAAAACAATTCTCTATCCAGCATTAAAGAAAACTCTTGGACAATATGCCGATAAAACTGGTGAGCATGATTCTATTACTGGTGATTTGCATTTGATTACAGATATCGAATATATTGACCAAAATCCAATTGGAAAATCTTCAAGGTCAAATCCTGCAACCTACATAAAAGCCTATGATGAAATTAGAAAACTTTTTGCAGACCAAAAGCATTCTAAAGCAAATGGATACAAACCATCGCATTTTTCGTTTAATGTATCAGGAGGACGTTGCGAAACTTGTCAGGGAGAGGGCGAAATTACTGTCGAAATGCAGTTTATGGCTGATGTACATTTAGTTTGTGATGAATGTGGTGGCAAACGGTTTAAAGATGATATTCTTGATGTGAAATTTCAAGAGAAAAATATTGCAGATGTGCTTGATATGCCTATTAGTGAGGCTGTTGAGTTTTTTAGCCTCGGCAAAGGACGAGCAGAGAAAAAAATTACGAGTTTACTGCAAAACTATGTTGATGTTGGACTTGGTTATGTTAAACTTGGACAGTCGTCAAATACTTTGAGTGGGGGAGAGAGTCAGCGAATAAAACTCGCAAGCTTTCTTAGTCGCGAAAAAATGACTCCTATGATTTTTGTGTTTGATGAACCAACAACTGGCTTACATTTTCATGATATCCGAAAACTTTTGCAAGCATTTGATAAAATTAGAGATAAAGGGCATACTTTAATTATTATTGAGCATAACCCAGAAGTCATCAAATTTGCAGACTGGATTATCGATCTTGGTCCCGAAGGTGGTGATAAGGGGGGACAACTAATGTTTACTGGAACTCCAGAGCAAATAATTAAGTCGAAAAACTCTGTTACGGGTAAATATATTATTTTTAAATAAAGAAATTGATTTTGATTTCTCTGTTTTTAGTTAAGGTTTGTAAATGTAGATACTGTTTCGTTTAATCTGTGTTTTGTGTTTGATTAGTTTCTGCTTCAATTTCTATAATAGTTTGATTTGCTTCTTTTTCTAGTTTGTTAAAATTTGAGATTTCGTTTCTAAGCCAAAATGACATTATTATATTTAAAAGTCCAAAAACCGTCATTATAATTCCAAAGAAAATAGTTATTCCTTTTATTGCATTAAAAGGATTTAAAGTCATTACTGTACCCGCAATAATCATTAAAATTGAAAAACCTATAAAAACTTTTGCGGTATTAGATAAAGGAGTATAACTAAGGCTTAAAACTAATTGTGATATCCCACCAAGAATTATTGATATCCCAAGTATAACAATGAAAATCCCAATAAATTCTTTTGGAAAAACAGCCAGTGTAACACCAAATAATACTATCAATATAGCTCCTATTATGCTTAATATTTGTATGGTTTTGTTTTTACTTTTATGCTTTATTCGCATTATTAGAGTTGTAAATCCACTTAATCCGATAATAATACCAATAGCAACAATAATCGATTTTAAAGTAAATTCGGGAATAGCCATTGATGTAATCCCAAATGTGAGAGCGATTAATCCCATATAAAGTAGCATATTGGCTGGCATTTTTGAATGTGCTTTTTGTTTCATAATTGTATGTTTTTACTTTAATTTATTTTAATAACAGTTTTCTTGTTGTATTGTTGTCGGTTGCAGCTATGTGGAGTACAGAATAGGAATTCCCTTTTCAAAATTCCCACGAAGCCATTCGCCATTCGGTAAATTGGTTTTATTTCTAATTTTTCTTGATAAAAGTCAATTTTTGCATTACACATAGGTGCTATTTCCAATAGTTATTTTATACTTATTTCAAGATTTTTTCCTAATCCTATTTCAATAATTTTTCTCAGTGTTCCCAACTCAACATCAGACATGTCATTTTCAATCCGAGAAATATATGATCTTGATGTTCCACTCATTATTGCTAATTCCTGTTGGGTTAAGCCCAAAGACATTCTCGATTCTTTGATTAATCGTCCAATTTTTAATGCTAATTCTGATTTCTCAGGACGACTATGTTTTAATAATACATCAGCTCCAATTTGATAAGGAACTTTCATTTTATCTTTATTCCTCATTGTAATGTATTGTTCAACATTATTCCAAGATAAAGTGTTATTCTCCAATTCTACCTTTTCAAATTCCTTTGAATCATAAAGAATTCTTGCAGGGGAATATTCAACCAGATTTATCTTGTTTAATACTTTCCTGAAGTCAATAATTCTTGATTCTCCATTATTAAAAACAACTGATATAGATAAATCTTTTATCCAGTTTATTTTTAATATTCTCGGCATTTTAATTGTCTTTCTCATAATAATTCTGGATTTAATTCATAAAATACTTCTGATGCCCATTCTGAATTTCCTGCTAACCAGTCAAATACTTTCTTGAGTTGTTTATTTGGTAAGTCTCCAGCATAAATATTGTTGTTCTCTATTTCTATCACAACTTCAAATTCATTGTAGATTGCATAAAAATGTGGAGGTCTATGTTCTCCTCCATAAATACACACTTTTATTCCATCAATCGTGTCAATTGTGGGCATATTAAATCTTTTTACAAAAGTACTCAATTAGATACAATTATCAAAATATTTTTTATCAAAAACTAAATTGTAGAATGTTATTTTATAATTATTGGTAACTTATTTGTAGAAATTTATCTTAGTACATGACAAAAATTTAACAATATCTATTTCTGTTTGATATTTCACAATCTGCTTTTCTCGTTACTGCCACAATTTGATTTCGACCACAATCTGGTTTTCGAGTTACTCGAAAACCAATACTTGTGAGCAAAAGTTTTATTTTACCCTTACTCTTTTGGGTTTATAACCAAAAATATAAAAACACCTAACGTGCTGAATGGCAGAGTTTTATGCAAGGCTTTTAGCATTACTTATTAATGATGAATTGCTAATAAGTGATTAGTTTATAATTGATTAATAATTTTTGTCATGTACTAAGCAAATTTATAATATTTTTTTGCAAAAATATCTTTAAAAAATCAGAAATGCTTATTTGTTAAGGAACAAGCAGCTATCACCATAGCTCAAAAATCGAAATTCATTGTCAAAGGCAAATTTGTAGGCTTTTTGCCATTCTTGTTCTCCAATAAAGGCTGCTAATAACAGTAATAAGGTAGATTTAGGCTGATGGAAATTTGTAATTAATCTGTTAGTGAAAACAAATTTATAACCTGGTACAATCATAATTTGTGTTGAACAATTAAGCTGTTCAATTTTGTTTTCTTCCATCCAGTTATTAAGATGTTTTAGTATTTCGAGTTTTCTGTTTTTTAAGATTTCTATCGAATTATCGTATGCTTCCCACTGGCTTATTTGAAACTCACAGGTAATGTTTTTGGGGTCATCATATACTTTACAAGCTATGATAAACAAGCTTTCCAAACTGCGTACTGAAGTCGTTCCGACAACTGTTATATTACCAAAATGATCTATTAAGTTTTTGATATTATTACGGGTAATTATAAAATGTTCGGTGTGCATTTCATGTTCAGCAGCGTTATCTGTTTTTATTGGGTGAAAAGTGCCAGCTCCTACGTGAAGCGTAACATAATCTGTAGTAATGTTCTTTTTTTGTATTTTTTCTATCACATTATCTGTAAAATGCAGACCTGCTGTTGGTGCAGCAACCGAACCCTGCAATTGGCTGTATATAGTCTGATAAGTGATTTTGTCTTTATCTTCTGATTTGCGGTTTAAATAGGGTGGGATAGGGATGTCTCCTGAGTTTTCTAAAATATCTGAAAAATGAATCTCTGGATTATCCCATTCAAATAATATTTCAAAGGAGTTTTCTAGTTGTTGTATTTTCGATATTGAGATAGAAGTGTTTTGTCCGTTTATTTTAATTGTTTTTGTTAGATTTCCAGATTTCCACTTTTTATTATTCCCTACAAGGCAATTCCACGAGCATTTTGTGTTTGTAGCCAAAGCGAGCGAATAATCAATTGGACTAATTGGTTGAAGGCAAAATACTTCAATCTGTGCTCCAGTTTCTTTTGTAAAGTGCATTCTTGCATTAATGACTCTAGTGTTATTGAAAACAATCAAGCTATCTGCAGGTAAATACTCTGAAATATTTAAAAATTTATCTTGAGTATAATTTGAATCTTTTCCAATTAAAAGTTTGGAAGAATCACGTTTTGTAAGAGGATATTTTGCAATTCTATCATAAGGTAAATTGTAATCGTACTCGTTTATATTTATTTGTCCTGCAAGTTCCATTATCGTAATTTTGGGCAAAAATAGTGAATTGCAAACAAACATTACTAAAAAGATAGGATTTGATTGTAAATTCTCTAAATAATTTGTCATTTAGACCGACTTGTGCTGGCTGGTCGAAGTAAGGGAACAACCTTATGTTGTTGTTGTAATAAAAAGACAAATTAAGTTGTAAAAAGAATATTTTGATGAGGTGTATTAATGATCTGGATGGAACCTTATTTTTTGAGTAATGTTTGTTTTAATCATTTAACTACTGCTCGCTTGGATCTGAGTGCAGTGATAAATTTCGAATTTACATTGCCGCCAAAAAAATAAATCCTGTTTCTGCTAATAAGTTGCAGGCAATGTAAACGTCAGTAAAGATTCCAAACCACAAAATCACAAAACCAATACCTCAAAATTGATTGTTTTTCAAAAGCGGATGATGGAAATTCCCACTATTCGCTCGGATTTTATTCGCAAACCAGCAATCCTCAGATTTTTAGTCAGTTTAAACAGATTTCTCCCGTTGGTCGAAATGACTGATGTTTGGTGGTGGTATAAGTCGGCGACAATTAACAGCAAAAACATTACTTATCATGATAATTTGCTCGAGTTTCGAGTAATGTTTATAAATTTTGAATGATTTTTTTATTACCAATTATAATTTTTCGTATATTGTAAGTTGTTATTTTAAATTAAGTATTTGTTTGTTTAAAAATTATGAAATCATGAAAAAAACCACTTTATTACTTATTGCAATTTTTAGTCTGCAATTGGCTTATGCACAGCAACATCCCGAGGTAAAACGAACTTGGCACTGGTATTTTGGCTGGAATGCAGGGCTTGATTTT
>JAQUBO010000024.1:708-29773 GCA_028686735.1 Bacteroidales bacterium | reverse complement strand
CCTCGTATGTTTGCAAAATAATTGTATTTACAAATTAATAAATTAATTTTGAGAGTTTAATAGAAAAGAAAAGCATGGGAATAGCATCCCGCCCTTGATAACAAATATGTATATCGTCCTTTAGATTTTGCGCCCATGTTTTTTTTTCTCCATTGAGTCTGGATAGTATCTAAGAAATAAGCCAAGTTGCTTATATTCAGCATATTTTACGAGGAAAGACGTTGGAGAGATTTTCTTTTCATAAAATAAGTTTAGTATGAAAAAAATAAAATTTGTTATTGGAATCGACATTTCGATGGATGATTTTCATGTTTGTTTTAAAGAAAAGGACGCAAATGACTCTGTAAAAGTCAAAGGAAGTAAAACCTTTAAAAACAATTACAAAGGGTTTCAAGAACTTACTGAATGGGTTTCGATTAGAACCAAATCAAATGGGAGTGAAGGCTATGTAATGGAAGCTACAGGAGTGTATCACGAAGATCTGGCGTACTTTTTACATTCTAAGAGTAAGAATGTTTATGTGATTTTGGCAAACAAAATAAAGTATTTTGCTAAAAGCCACAATTTGAAAACAAAAACAGATAAAGTTGATGCAGCTATTATTGCTCAGTATGGCATTGAAAGAACAATGGATCCCTGGAAGCCGATGTCAAAAGATTTTAAGAAAATACGTGATTTAGTTAGAGAATTATTGTCTATGAAAAAAGAAAAAACGAGGGCAATGAGTCAACTTCATGCGATGAATCATTCTCATGAGAAAGAACAAAGTATTCTAAATATTAAAAAGGAGCAAATTGATTTTTACAAAAAACAGATTGATTTTATAGAATCGGAGATAGTTAAATTAGTAAATTCAGATATTGAATTAAAAACACGCATTGAAAATATCACAAAAATAAAAGGACTAAAACTCATTACCGTAATTACAATACTCTGTGAAACAAATGGTTTTGAGCTTTTTAAAAGTATTAGGCAGGTGGTAAGCTACGCCGGATTAGATGTTACATTTAAAGACTCTGGGAAATTTAAAGGACAAACAAAAATATCAAAAAAAGGGAACGCTCGAATTCGTCAATGTCTTTTTATGCCAGCGCTTTCTGCAACTAATCATAATGAAAAAATAATGGAATTATACAAACGAATAAATGAACGAAATCCAACTATAAAGATGAAAGGCGTTGTGGCAGGAATGCGAAAGTTACTAGTTCTAATATTTGTACTATGGAAGAAAAATGAAGCTTACGATCCGCAATATGCGTGGAAATAATAAACATCAGGTAATGATGAGACAAAGTTCTTCTTTTGTTCATCTTGCGTAGCTTATGAAAAGCGGGGCATAAAGCCCCGCACTAGATAGACATCAGTTGAAAGAATCGACTGTAGTCTTCTTTTGTTCGTTACAAAATTAACAGATTATTTTTATAAATAAATAATAATATGTAAAAAAACAAAAAAAGAACGAAAAAAAATTGGATTTAATCATAGTATCTAAAGGACGGGGTTAATTTTGCAATTTTTTCGTAGAATCAGAGGTGTGTTATTTATTTTTGACTAGGTTTACTAATAATGGGCTTTGCTAATTTTTAATTTTGTTTAAGGCAGATCATAAATATTGTTTACTATTTTTTTTATGGAAATTATGATTAAAAAACATCATGGTTTTGATTTTTAATTTTAAAACTTATAATTATGAAAACAAAGATTTTTTTAACAGGCTTGTATTTGATATTTTTCACTTCAATTTTATTTTCTGCAACAATTGAAGGAAATGTTAGTGATAACGCAACTGGAAATTCGATTTCGGGAGCAGAAGTAAAACTTTATAAAATGGGCATTATTATTAGGACAACAAAAACTGATAATGTAGGAATGTTCCAATTTAAGAATTTAGATGATGGGCCTTATAATGTTAAAGTGAATGCAAAAGGATATTCAGAGTTTTTAGAAAAACATATAATTCTTGGATTAAACGATTTTCATAAAATGACTATTTTTATGGAAGCGGAATTAATTGTAGTAAAAGAGGAGCAAAATAGTGTATTAGTTGATATGCTATGCGAAAAAGAAAAAATAAATTCGGCATTAGATAAAAGTTATTCTTCCGGTAATCGTTCGTCCTATACAATGAGCACTTCGAATATTTCTGAAGATTATTATATTGAACACAATACAGAATCTTATGATTATATACAGGAAAATGGTTTTAAAGATGTTGTTAATGATCCATTATCAACTTTTTCGATTGATGTTGATAGAGCATCTTATGCTAATATTCGCAGGTTTATAAATAATTCACAAATGCCTTATGCAGATGCTGTAAGAGTTGAAGAAATGATAAACTATTTTGATTATGATTATGAAAATCCAAAAGGAGAACATCCATTTTCAACTCAGCTTGAGTTAGGTAATTGTCCTTGGAATGATAAAAGTAAATTATTAATGATTGGTATTCAGGGTGAAGAAATAGAATCTGAAAATATTCCTGCTTGTAATCTTGTATTTCTTGTAGATGTTTCTGGTTCGATGAATTCGGAAAATAAATTAGGCTTATTAAAAAAATCTTTTAAAATACTTGTTAATAAATTAAGACCTGACGATAAAGTTTCTATTGTTGTTTATGCTGGAGCGGCAGGTTGTGTTTTACCATCTACAAGTGGTAAAGATAAAGCTAAAATTATAGCTTCTTTAGATAATCTTTTTGCGGGTGGTTCTACTGCTGGTGGAGCTGGAATTAAACTTGCTTATGATATTGCTATCGAAAATTTTATTAAAGGTGGAAATAATAGAGTAATTCTTGCATCTGACGGTGATTTTAATGTTGGTGCAAGTAGCGATTCTGAAATGGAAAGACTTATTGAAGCAAAAAGAGATTTAGGTGTTTATTTGACCGTTTTAGGTTTTGGAATGGGAAATTATAAGGATTCTAAAATGGAGAAATTATCTAATAAAGGAAATGGAAATTATGCATATATTGATAATATAATGGAGTCGAATAAAATATTTGGACAAGAGCTTTGGGGTACACTCTATACCATTGCTAAAGATGTTAAAATTCAAATCGAATTTAATCCTAGTAAAGTTAAAGAGTATCGTTTAATAGGTTATGAAAACCGGATGCTTAATAAGGAAGATTTTAATGATGATAAAAAAGATGCTGGCGAAATTGGAAGCGGACATACTGTTACTGCAATTTATGAAATTGTTTTAGCCGATGGTACTGCATCATCTGATAAAGTGGATCCTCTAAATTATCAAACAAGTAGTGTTGTTAAAAGTAACGATATAATGACCTTAAAAATCAGATATAAAAAACCAGATCAAGATTTTAGCAGATTGATTACAGAGAAAGTTACAAGTAATGATGTTAATAAATCAGAAAATTCTAAAAATTTTATGTTGGCTGTTTCAGTTGCTGAGTTTGGAATGTTATTGAGAGACTCTGAATACAAAGGTAGTGCAAGTTATGATCATGTTTTATTATGGGCAAAAAAATCAAAATCTGATGATACTTACGGTTATGTTGCCGAACTAATTAGCCTTGTTGAGAAGACAAAGTTATTAGCAAAATTGTAAGAATTAATAAACGATAATTATGAAATCAGAGGTGTAGGTTTGAGCTATATCTCTGATTTTGTTTGAGTTTTAAATCAAAATGCTTACAAATTTGGAATTCAATTCCAGATTTGTAAGAATTTTTTGAAAAGATGTTTTACTGCTGGAAAGGAAAATAATTTGTTTTTTGGCGAGACAATACAGGGCACGAAATAGATCTTGTAATTGCTGGTCCTGATAAAAAGATACCTGTAGAAATTAAATCATCACAA
Source organism: Bacteroidales bacterium (assembly GCA_028686735.1). Classification (GTDB taxonomy): domain Bacteria; phylum Bacteroidota; class Bacteroidia; order Bacteroidales; family ML635J-15; genus Bact-19. Next base: position 25,949 of record JAQUBO010000024.1, on the reverse strand, counting down.
ACTATATCGTCTGAATTTTTTAAAGGAATACAATTTTGGAATGATATAAGCGGCAATGTAGGTGGATATATTATTTATGGTGGAACTGAAAAACAGAAACGCAGTAATGATATATCGGTACTTCCGTTTAGGGAAATCAGGGCAAACGCATACTTTTCTTTTAACTTCGTTGAGCTCGCAAAGTTTATTCCGACTAAGCTGAGCCCGTAAACTCGGTTCTTGCAAAGACTAAATAGGTTTTATATATTCTTAATAATTCCGCATTATTATTTTTCAGTTTTTATTTCTGAATTATTTTCTAATTTTAAAATTTTTGCTTCGAGTTCATCTATTCGTTTGTTTGCTTCTTGTAGTGTAACAGTGAGTAAGGAAATATATTCATATAATTTGATACCATTTCCAGATTCATCAACAATTATTGATGGAGAATCTTCTGAGATAAGGCCAAATGTTTTTGGCATAAGTTCATCGTCAATTTTTACTCCAGCTGTATCTGTAATAGCACGAACTGGATTGTATGTTACAACATTAAGTGCCATAAAATCTTGCTGTAATTTTGTTCTTTCCTCATTATCTAATGGTGTAATATTTGTTTTCCATTGTTTAGATGAGGTTGATATAAAAGAATTTGCATAACCTCTCCAATAGGCTCTGGTGTCTGTTCCTAAAAAGCCATAATTATGATCTGATGGTACAATTGTTGGTTCTGTGGTTGTTCCTGAACCTAAATCGTTTATTATAATATATTGGTTTGCTTCGTTATCTGGTTTAAAACTTATATGACCATTTGAGTCTATAATTATACGTCTTTTAATATCGCCAGAAGCAGTACGTGTGTAAAATGATAGCTTTGAGGCTGTATTATTGGTAATATCATTTTCTCGCACACCTTCTATCATACATAAATCAGCAGCCTCTGTTGAGTTTTTCATTGCTGCAAAAATTATATTTCCTCCTTGATACGAAGATAATGTGGTTTCTCTCGACCATAGATATACCCAAGGATTATCTTTATAAATTGATGTGCCAGAACCTGTGTAACCATCTAAGTTTTGCACTACAAATCTACCATTATTAACTGTTAATTTTCCCCATGAACCTCCTTCACCTATGGCAACATTTCCTGATGACTTAATACGCAGTCGTTCAGTATTATTTGTTTTAAATAATAAATCTTGTGCATCTGTTGTACCAATAAAATCTGTTGTGGGATTTGTTCCACTATTTCCTGTTAGCAACCATGCATCATTGTCTGAACATAATCTTAACCACTTTGAGTTAGGACTGCTCCAATAGTAATATCCAGGGCTAACTTCGTTAGGGCTTGTTCCTGCTGTTGATGTATTAAAAATTAATAAACTATTTAAAGGTGAATTTATACTTGTGTTGTCTGTGGAACCAGTTAAGGACAATCGTGGTATAAGTACTCCTTTATTGGTAGATTTAACTTCTAATATTGATGAGGCATCTGGAGTTATTGGTGTTTCTGATATACCTACATTTTGAGATATTACCACTTCGCTTAAAAAAGCCAGTAAAAATACTGTAAAAATAATTTTTCCGTTTTTCATATTCTTTTAATTTGATTGTAAGTACAAATATATAAAAAATATAAATTAAAACGCTTATTATTATTTTAATATTCTTATTTCGTATGTTATTAAGGGGGATTTTACCTGATTAATATTGATTTGACTGTAAATATTTGTCTTTTAGTGGTATTCTGGGCACAAATAATTTTAGTTTTATTAAGTAGTGTTATAAGTTATTTTCTTTTGGAGAGTAGTTTAAAAGTATTTAGTGTAAATCAAAATAAATGTATAAGAAGTCAAGTGTTATTGTTAAGAATATATTTTTTGATTAGCCCGCATTATTACTTCGTGAGGGCTTCGCCGTTCATGAGATTAGCTTTGTGCATCTACTTAAGTCGGGACGCGACTTAGGTAGGTCAAGGCTTGTCAGTCGCATCCCGACTTAAGTAGATGCACAAAGACAATCGCAAGCAGCACCAAAATTTGGGTGCATTAATGACTTTTGATAAACAATATAAATGTTTGACAATCTGATATTTACTTACATATTCTACAAAAAGCGGTAAATAATGCGGGTTAAAATTATTAGATATTATAAAAATAAGCCCCTTACATGCAGCAAAAAGGAGGCTTATGTTTTAAGATAAAAATTAGTTTAGATTTTTGAGTTTATCAATTGAGTTTCACAATAAGCGTCTAATACATAATTGATGTGTTCTTCGTCAATAAATTTAGCGTAATAACTGAGAAATTTGTGACATTTACTATTGTCGTTGAACTCTATTTCGGGTAAAATCTCGCATAGTCTTTCAAGATATTCTGATGTTGTTAATCCGCAAAAATCACGAACTTCTAATATTTCTTTCATTGATATAAAACCATTTATGTTTATCCAATATTTAAGAAATAATAATATTCTTTCTGAAATATAAGAAGCTTCAAATTTTTTGATATTTTTTTTCAAAAAATTTATGTATAGCCAAGCAGCTTCTTCTGTTGTTTGTATTTCCGGTATGCCTTTTACTTTAAAGGTCTCTATTCTAGGATGTAAAAATAATAATTTGCTAAGCACAGATTTAGTTTCTTCTTTAAGAGGACTTTTTTCAAAACCTGTAATGCCATAATAATTGTTTTTTTGCATAATTGTAAATTTAGAATTATACTAATTTTTTGTTTGGCTGCATGTAAATAATTCAAAGAGCGTAGGTAGAATATGTTAATATTTGACTACCTCCGATACTTTTTTTGAATACAGTATTTTAACTGATTCGACTTAATTTTAACTGATTTGCTTAGACTGAGCTGCCATCTTTTCAGGCTTTTGCTCCAATAAATATATGCGTTTTAATGCAATAATCATGCCGATAGTAGTTCTTTCGTAGTGTTTATTCTCTAAAAATATTATTTATGTGAAGCTAAACAGATTTACACCAATTGACTGTTAATAAAGTCTAGTGTTGTTGCTTAATTATGTTTGTTGTCGTTTTATTCACTTATTATTTTGTAAATTTGTAATTGAAACATTATTCAAACATTATGAATTTGATAACAAGTGTAGATATTCCCAAATATGGGTTTAAAATTTCTCATAAATCAAAAACCTTATTTACAGGTTCATGTTTTGCCGAGAATATTGGTGCAAAATTGGAAGAATTGAAGTTTCCTGTTCAGATAAATCCTTTGGGAATAAATTATAATCCTGTCTCTATCGGCAAATCACTTGCTTTTACGATGTTGAACAAGCAATTTTCTGAAAATAATCTTTTTTTAGCTAACGATTTATGGAATTCTTACGATTTTCATAGTCAATTTTCTAATACAGATAAAGGTGAATGTCTTAATCACATAAATAGTTCAATTGCGCTTGCAAAAGATTTTCTAAAAAATACAGATTATCTATTTATCAGTTTTGGTACTGCTTATGTTTATAGTTTGAAATCTGATGGGAGTTTTGTTTCTAATTGTCATAAACAAGATGATAAAATATTTAATCGTGAATTATTAAAGCCTAACGAGATAGTTGAGTATTGGTCAGAAATTATAAAAAATTTGAAGGAATTTAATCCAGATCTGAAAATATTTTTCACTGTTAGTCCTGTGCGGCACAAAAGGGATGGCTTTATTGCTAATCAGTTAAGTAAATCGGTATTATTTGTTGCTATTAACCAACTTAAAGGGCTTTTTGGGGATATATTTTATTTCCCATCCTACGAGATCATGATGGATGAATTACGCGATTATCGTTTCTATGATGATGATATGATACATCCTTCGAGTAAAGCGATTAAATATATTTTTGAAAAATTTGGTGAGAGCTTTTTTGATAAAGAAACACAAATACTTAATAGTAGAATAAATAAAATTATTAAAGGCTTAGACCATAAAGTTTTTAGTATTAAGTCAGTATCTTATCTTGAATATTTAGAGCGTTTGAGAGAAGATATAGAAATTCTCCAAAAAGAATATTGGTTTATTGATTTTAATATTGAATTAAAAAGTATCTCTGAAACTATTTCTGAAAATAACTTGTAAACTTTTTAATTAAGAATTTTGATAAGTACATTTAGTACACACTTCAGATTACACTCCCATGTCCCATTCACAGGACGTTTCGACAGCTTCAATGTTCTTAGGATACTTAGAGTATTTCCAACACAAATATGTTATAAAGTTAAGATAATGTTTAATTTTTGAGGCGGCGAAGGACATTTCGACAGCATCAATGTTCTTAGGATACTTAGAGTATTTCCAACACAAATATGATATAAAGTTAAGATAATGTTTAACTTCTGAGGCGGCGAAGGACATTTCGACAGCTTCAATGTTCTTAGGATACTTAGAGTATTTCCAACACAAATATGATATAAAGTTAAGATAATGTTTAATTTCTTAGGCGGCGAAGGACATTTCGACAGCTTCAATGTTCTTAGAATACTTAGAGTATTTCCAACACAAATATGATATATAGTTAAGATAATGTTTAATTTTTGCGGCGGCGAAGGACATTGAGGCTCTCGAAATGCCGAAGCCCAAGTCCCTAAACAATGTTATTCTAAGTCTCTATACGCTTTTGCTAATTCAGGTAATAATGATAAATCTCCATTCATCAAAGCCTCTTTCTTTTTTCGATTCCAACCCTGAACTTGTTTTTCTCTGTTAAAAGCCCAATCTATTCGTGAAAATTCCTCGTAATAAATCAATCTTACTGGTAAACGCTTTTTTGTATAATTTGCTCCTTCTCCAGCATTATGCTGCCGAACACGTTTTTCTAAATACTTTGTACTACCAACATAGTAAAACCCATCACTACACTCTAATATATACATATACCCTTTTGCCATAATACCACAAATATAATAAATACTTTGATAAGTACATTTAATACGCAGGGGACATTTCGAGAGCCTCAATGTCCCATTCACAGGACATTTCGACAGCTTCAATGTTCTTATGATACTTAGAGTATTTCCAACACAAATATGTTATAAAGTTAAGATAATGTTTAATTTTTGAGGCGGCGAAGGACATTTCGACAGCTTCAATGTTCTTAGGATACTTAGAGTATTTCCAACACAAATATGATATAAAGTTAAGATAATGTTTAATTTCTTAGGCGGCGAAGGACATTTCGACAGCATCAATGTCCCATTCACAGGACGTTTCGACAGCATCAATGTCCCCTGTGTATAGTACTATTATTTTCTATTTTTAGAATCAATTATAATTGTAACAGGACCATCATTACATAGATCAACCTGCATATTTGCACCAAATACTCCTGTTAGTGTTTTTTTGTTGCAAAGAGAGTTAAGTTTGTCAACAAACTTGTGATATAAAGGTTCTGCAATTTCAGGATTTGCAGCATCAATATAGGATGGTCTATTCCCTTTTTTTGTTCTAGCGTGTAGAGTAAATTGACTTATTGTTATAATTTCGCCGTCTATATCAATACATGACATGTTCATTACATTGTTTTCATCATCAAAAATTCTTAAATTAACAATTTTATTAGTTAGCCACTCTATATCTTCGTCTGTATCGTTGTGGGTTATACCTAGAAATATAAGTAGTCCTTTTGAAATTTGTGAATAAACGCTGTTATCTATTTTAACGGAGGCGTTTTTAACTCTTTGGATAAGTGCTATCATAGTTTTGAGTGTTTAATCTGTTGATAATCAGATGGATAGTCAGTGTTCCATGTGGAACATTAATTATAAATATCTGTAAATTCAAATTTTGTAACATCAAATAAACCTTTATCTCCAATTTTAAGTTCTGGAATTACTAGTAGTGCCATAAAAGACAAGGTCATAAATGGTGCAGAGAGTTTACTTCCATTTGCATTAATAAGCTTATTTATCTTACCGTAAAGTTCTGCTACAGTATTTGGGTTTTCTTGTGTCATTATACCAGCAAATTCTAAAGGAAGTGTATAAAAATCATTATTATTTACGTAAGTTAATCCTCCCTTATGGTCAATAATTTCGTTAATGGCTTTGCAAATTTCAGCATCACTTGTGCCTACTGCAATAATATTGTGGCTATCATGAGCTATCGATGTCGCAATAGCTCCTTTATTAATGCCGAAACCATTAATGAAACCTACTTGAGGTTTCGAGGTTTTTTTGTATCTGTTGTAAACAACAATTTTTAAGATGTCTTTTTCTGTGTCAGAAATTAAATTTCCATTTTCTGATTTTAATGTTTGTGAAAAAGAACGTGTTATTAATTCTTTGTCAATTACCTCAATAATTTTTACTGGTCTATTTTTATCTTCGATAGAAATTTCGTTGATGGAAATTTTGCTTGCGTTAAAATTATTTATTGGTTTTACTTTTTCGGTGTTGAATAAAATACGACCATGAGAAAAAACTGGCGTACCATTAATGTATGTTTCTAAAATATTAAAATCAGATAAGTTATCTACAATTATAAAATCAGCAAAATCATTTTCTCTTAATAGTCCAATATCCAAATTATAATGTTCAACTGGATTAATACAAGCGGCAGTTAGGAGGTCAAAGATGTCAATTTCGTGTTTTATGCCCAATTTCAATATTTTGTTAATATGTCCGTATTTAATAAGATCGTCAGGGTGTGAGTCATCTGTGCAAAGCATCACCATATCATTGAATTTGGAAATTAGTGGAAATAATGCATCAAAATTACGTGCCGCTGATCCTTCACGGATTAAAACTTTCATTCCAAGATTGATTTTTTCAATTGCTTCTTCGATATCAAAACATTCGTGGTCTGTTGAAATTCCTGTTGCAATATATTTTTTTAAGTCATCTCCTTTTATTCCTGGAATATGTCCATCAATTTTAGCATTATATTTTTTAGCAATTTTTAGTTTGGCGTGAACCTCTTCATCATCATATATAACTCCGGGGTAATTCATCATTTCGCCAAGCACCTTTAGTTTATAATCTCGAAATAAAGTTTCTATTTCAGTTGAGTTTAATATAGCCCCTGAGGTTTCGAATGGTGTAGCAGGTACACATGAGGGAGCACTATAATATGTTTTTAGTGGTGTAGATTTGGAATTTTCAATCATAAATTTTACGCCGTCGAGGCCCATAACATTTGCTATTTCGTGAGGATCTGTTACCACTCCAACAGTTCCATTGCTTATTGCAAGTTTAGCGAATTCACTGGGAATTAACATTGAGCTTTCTATGTGAACATGGGAGTCGATTAGTCCAGGTAGAATATAAAAATCGCTTAAAGTTTTCTTTTTTACAATTGATTTTATTTTATTATTTTCTATTGTAATCTCTCCTGGAAATATTTCACGATTGAAAACATCTACAATTTGACCTTCTATTTTTATCATAGTAATATAGTTTTAATTTATTCGAAGTTAATGATTTGTTATGAATATTTTAGTAAAATTAAAATAAATTATTTATTTAGAGCTGTTATTTTTGGTAATTGTTCCACGTGGAACATATTATTAACGTCCTAGAAAAACCAATAATACACTTATATCTGAAGGAGAAACTCCGCTGATTCTTGATGCTTGGCCTATAGTTTTTGGATTTATTTTCATTAGTTTTTGTCGTGCTTCGGTAGAAAGAGATTTTAAAGACAGGTAATTAATCTTGTTTTCAATGACAATATTTTCTAAGCGTTTTAATTTATTAGCGATAAGGCGTTCACGTTCTATATAGCCAGAGTATTTTATTAAAATCTCTGCTGCATCTATTATTTCTTGAGATCCTTCTCCAAAGTTTTCTGTTATAGATTTGAGTTTGGGAAGAATAGGGATTAGGTCGTTAACTTTTACTTGAGGTCGCGAAATGATTGTTTCTAGTTTAACGCTTTGTTTTAATTCGGATGTTCCTAGACTTTTTAAGGTCGAATTAATTATTTCGGGTTTTACACTATGTTTTTTGAAGAATAAAATTAAGTCGTCTCTATATTTGATTTTTTGAGTTAATCTATCAAACCTCTGTTTGCTTGCTAATCCAATATTGTACGAAAGTTCTGTTAGCCTTACGTCTGCATTATCTTGTCGTAATAAAATTCTAAATTCTGCACGTGATGTAAACATTCTATATGGCTCGTCAACACCTTTTGTTACGAGGTCATCTATTAAAACTCCAATATATGCCTGATCTCTATTTAATGTAAATTCGGGTTTATTGTTTATTTTGAGATGTGCGTTAATTCCTGCAATTATTCCTTGTGCACCTGCCTCTTCGTAACCTGTTGTTCCATTAACTTGTCCAGCAAAATATAGATTCTTTACTAATTTTGTTTCAAGAGTATTGTACAATTGTGTAGGATGAAAAAAGTCATATTCTATGGCATATCCAGGACGAAAAATTCTAGCATTTTCAAAACCTGCAATTTTTCTTAATGAATCTAATTGAATTTGTAGGGGTAAAGATGACGAAAAACCATTCAGATAATATTCAACCGTAGTTTCTCCTTCGGGTTCAAGAAATAATTGATGTCTATCTTTATCTGGAAAAGTTACAAGTTTTGTCTCAATACTTGGGCAGTAGCGAGGACCTATACTCTGAATAGTTCCATCATATAAAGGCGATTCTTCCAATCCTGTTCTTAAACTTTCGTGCACTTTTTGATCTGTATATCCAACATAACAACTGCGTTGTTTTAAGAATGTCTGATTATAATTGTGCAAATATGAGAATGGCATAATTTGTTGATCTCCTTCTTGAGCCTCTAATTTTGAGAAATCTACCGATCTACCGTCTATTCTTGCTGGTGTTCCTGTTTTCATTCTGTCGTAGGTAAACCCATGAGCTGCAAGCTTTTCGGTAAGTCCAGAAACTGAAGGTTCTGCTATTCTTCCACCAATTAACTTTGTTTGTCCAATGTGCATAAGACCATTTAAAAATGTTCCTGCTGTAAGAATAACCGTTTTACCATAAAATTTTACGCCAAGTTCGGTAACTACGCCTTTTACACAATTGTTTTCGATAATTAAGTCTAAAACAGAATCTTGCCAAAAATCTATATTTGGAAGAGATTCGAGTATGTATCGCCATTCTGCACTAAATACCATTCGGTCGCATTGAGCTCGCGGGCTCCACATGGCTGGACCTTTCGACATGTTTAACATGCGATATTGTATCATTGACTTATCGGTAATTATACCGGCATATCCACCAAGAGCGTCAATTTCTTTAATTATTTGACCCTTGGCAACCCCTCCCATTGCTGGATTACATGACATTTGGGCGACTTTATTCATGTCAATTGTGATAAGCAGGGTTTTGCTACCTAAATTTGCTGTAGCTGCTGCTGCTTCACATCCAGCATGACCAGCTCCTACTACTATAACATCGTAATTATCAAGCATTTTAAATATTTAGTGGCAAAATTAAGAAAAATTTATTCCAATTACTAAAATATCATCGGTTTGTTCTGTATCTCCTCTCCATGATTGTAATTCATTTTGCAATATCTTGCTAGAATTGTTAAAATCCTTTGATGACAGACCTAATAGCAAACTCCTAAACCTATTATATTTGTACTTGTTTTGGTTTGTTTTGTCAAATTGATCTGGAAATCCATCGCTTGATAAATAAATTTTATCCTTAGGTTTTATGTTAATTTTATTTTCAGTAAAAGTATTATCTGCTGTTAATCCGATTATTTGGGAACTTGTTTTATATTCTATTATCTCATTTGTTTCAGAACAATAATGCCATATTTTTTGCTTAGATCCTGCGTATTCTACTTTGTTATTGGATACACAAATTAGGCTTATACACATTGATTCATTTCCTAAATCATTACTTGAAGTAATATAAGTGTAAAATTTGTTATTTAAATAGTTAAGTACGTCAGATGTGCTTGAAAATAATTCTATCGCTTGAGATAAAAATTCTACTCCTAGGACTGATAAAAAACCGCCAGAAATACCGTGTCCAGTTGAGTCGGCAAGTGCAATATATGTTTTATTTGCTTTTTTGCGGATTAAGTAGAAGTCTCCGCCTACAATGGATAGAGGTTTGTCGAATACAAAATAATTGAGATTTTGGGTGTTTTGTTTATCGCCCATTAAATTTAGTTGTATTTTTCTTGCATAAGTGAGGTTGGATAATATTTCCTTACTTTTCTCCTTTAGTTGCTTGTTAGTTAATTTTAAAGCACGGTTTAATTTAACCCTTTGTTTAAATATATAAATAAGAAAAATTATTAGAATTGTAAAAGTAAAAATAATGATAGTTAAGGCTATGTTAATATGCTTTTGTTGATTTATCTGAAAATCTTTTGTTTTATTTTGTAGTTTTACTTTATCAAGCTCGTATTTTGTCTCAATTTCCGTTAGTTTTTCTGCAAGTTCAATGGAGTATATGCTATCTTTAAGTTGATGGTGTAATTCCAAAAAACTTAATGCTTTTAGATATTGTCCAGAATTTTTATAAAGTTGAAAAGATGTGTAATACAAATTTTGGCGAGAATCATTATAACCCATGGTATTGTGTAGGCTATCGGCCTTGAATATTAGTTTTTCAGCGTCTTCATACTTTTTTTCTTTTATTAGTATTTCAGCCTGATTATTTAAAATTACCGCCATTGCATAATTGTTACCAATACTGTCTAATATGTGATAGGCTTGACTATAAGATTTCATTGCAAGTGAGTTGTTATTATTTATGAAATTCACATAGCCTATATTATTATAAATTAGTGGTAAATGTGGACAAAACTCATCCGAACTCTCACATTTTTCTATAGCTATTTTGTAATACTTTAATCCACTGTTTAAATCATCTATTGTAACATAAATATTTCCAATATTATTATAAGTTTGGATAACGCTGTGTAAATCATTGCAAATATCAGCATTATATAAAGCTTTATTATAATATTTTAAAGCTAGTTCATAATTTTCGCCAATTTTGTGAATTATTCCAATATTGTTGTAAATGGTGTGTAATTGGTAAGCGTTGTTCTCTGACTTAGCAAATAATTCTGCTTTTTCAAATTCATCTAGTGCTTTTGCATAATCACTTTTGGCAAGGAAAGACGAACCAATCATTATATGTGAGTAAGCAATGTCATTTTTGTTATTAGAATTTGTCGCATACTTTAATGCTAATTCAGAAAAATTTACTGCTTTATTACCACTTGAATCAAGGTAAAGATATGCTAATTGTGAGTATATATTCGATTTAAGTGTGTCTGATTGAAACATTAGCTCATTGAGAAGGCTGTCTTTTTTTGATAATGATATTTGTGAAAATAGTTGTAAGCCTACAATTAAGCTAATAACTGTAAAAATAATTTTGCGCTTTATTAATTTGTTTATTATTACTTTCATAAGTATAATATGTTGATATAAAGCTAATTAACAAAAATGAAGAATTAATTTTTATATTAATTTACGATATTTTATTCTTTTTGGATTTACATCACCCAATCTTTTCTTTTTATTTTCTTCATATTCTGTAAAACCGCCTTCAAAAACTACGACTTCGGAATCTCCTTCAAACGCAATTATGTGAGTAGCAACTCTGTCCAGGAACCATCTGTCGTGTGTAATAATGACTGCACATCCGGCAAAGTTTTCAAGACCTTCTTCTAATGCTCTAAGAGTATTTATATCAATATCATTTGTGGGTTCGTCTAGAAGTAAAACATTTGATTCAGATTTTAGTGTCATTGCCAGATGCAGTCTGTTACGTTCACCACCTGAGAGTACTCCACATTTTTTTTCTTGATCGGCACCACTAAAATTAAATCTACCAGTATAAGCTCTGGCGTTCATAGTTTTACCACCAATTTGGAGAAATTCGTTTCCTCCAGAAATTACTTGGTAAACAGATTTTTCGGGGTCGATTTCTGCGTGTGTTTGATCTACATATCCAATTTTGACAGTTTCGCCAATTTCAAAATTACCACTATCAGGGGTTTCGTGTCCCATAATCATTCGGAATAAAGTTGTTTTACCTGCACCATTTGGGCCAATTATCCCAACAATACCAGCAGGAGGGAGGGAAAAGCTAAAATCTTCAAATAGCAGTTTATCACCAAAAGATTTGGATATATTATTTGCAACAATTACTTTATCACCCAGACGAGGTCCATTAGGAATAAATATTTCTAAATTTTCTTCTTTTTGTTTTACATCTTCATTTAGCATTTTGTCGTAAGCTGAGAGTCGTGCTTTTGACTTTGCATGTCGTGCTTTAGGTGCCATTCTTACCCAATCAAGCTCTCTTTCAAGAGTTTTACGACGTTTTGAGACTTGTTTTTCTTCGTCAGCTAAGCGTTTTGCCTTTTGTTCTAGCCATGATGAGTAGTTCCCTTTCCATGGTATTCCTTCGCCTCTATCCAATTCGAGTATCCAACCAGCAACGTTATCAAGAAAATATCTGTCGTGAGTTACTGAAATAACAGTACCTTTATATTGTTTTAAATGTTGCTCTAGCCAGTGTACAGATTCAGCGTCCAGATGGTTTGTTGGTTCATCAAGTAGTAAAATATCTGGTTCAGTTAATAATAAACGACAAAGTGCAACTCTTCTTCTTTCCCCACCCGAAAGATGTTTTACATTTTCTTCTGGTGGAGGGCATCGTAAAGCATCCATTGCTCTTTCTAGTTTAGAGTCTAAATCCCAAGCGTCATGTTGATCCAATAAATCTGTTAATTCGCCTTGTCTGACGATAAGTTTATTCATTTCATCATCAGACATTGGTTCTGCAAATTTATTATTAACCTCTTCATATTCTTTAAGTAAGGCAACAGTCTCGTGAACGCCCTCTTCCACAATCTCTTTAACAGTTTTTGTATCATCTAAGTGTGGTTCTTGACTAAGAAGTCCTATTGAATATCCTTGCGAAAATACGACTTCGCCTTCATAAGCCTTATCAATACCTGCAATGATATTTAATAATGTTGATTTTCCAGAGCCGTTTAATCCTATAATTCCAATTTTTGCTCCATAAAAAAATGAAAGATAGATGTTTTTTAAAATTTGTTTTTGTGGTGGAACTTTTTTCCCAACATTTACCATTGAAAAAATTATTTTTTGATCGTCGCTCATAATTTTACAGATTTAGTAACAAACTTACACAAAGTTTTTTATTTGTTCGCTAAGATAATAAATTTCTTTTAATACTATATAAAACTGAAGATCCTAGTCAGGGCAAACGCATCTAATTATTTTTTAAAAGTTTAAAAACAAAGTCATTGTCCCATCCAGCCTTTAATCTTTTCCCTTTTATTCCTATTTTAGTATTATCTTTTCGAAGCATATTTAGAGCTATACGATTAAGGCATGAATAATTTTCTGCTGCATTACCAGCTCTTTTTCTACTATGATCTTCATTAAATGCAACATCTAAAATCCAATGCACTTTATTTTCTATACCCCAGTGTTTACGTACTCCTGACTCAATTGCAATAGCACTTTTTAATGAACTTATATAATAACTTACTTCGGTTTCTATTTTACCAGAAGATTTAAAATATTTTTCTCTGTCTAGTCTTACAATTGCTGATAATTTTTTCCATTTCCCACTATTTTCCACCAAACTAAGATCAGTAAGAATTGAACATATTCTTGTTTCTATTCTACCATGTCCATAATCAATGTCTTCATGAGTTTCTATTGGAGGCAGTACCCTAAAACTATCTTGAATATCTTCATAAAGTTCTTTTTGATTCTCCTTAACAGCAATAATGTAATCAGACTTTTTAGAAACTATTTGAGTTACAATCTTTTTCTGACAACCCATTGCGTCAATAGTAACAACGCATCCATCTAGTAGAAGTGCATTGAGTAGAATTGGAATAGCAGTAATTTCATTTGACTTTTCATCAGTTTTTATTTGTCCTAAAATAAGCTCGTTTTTATCTGCCCATGCACTTACTATATGCGTAGCAGATTTACATCCTTGATTGCGTGAACCACGCATAGTTTTCCCATCAATACTAATGATTTCACCTTGAGTTCTGTTAAATATAGAATTAATCCAATCTAAAAAACAATTTTCAAATTCATTAGAATCTAATGCAGAAAAAAACCGATTAAATGTATCATGTGTAGGAATACCATTTGGTAAATCAAGAAAAGTTTGCAACCATGCTACTTTTGTTTTGCCATACATTTCCATTTCATTCCAGGTCTCAACACCGCTTAAAACAGAAGCTATAGCGATAAAAATAATATCCTCTAACTTATGGAGCTTAGTTCTTTCTACTCGTGGATCTTTCATTTTTACAAAATAAGTCAAAATATTCATAATGTATAACTGTTTGATTATTACATAAATATACGAATATTTAGCGTGAAAACCAAGCCTAATCGGTTGACTATCAATATGTTAAAGAACATGCAAAATATCTTACAAAAATAATTTAGATGCGTTTGCCCTGAGATCCTAGTGTAGAAATTAGGAGTATAAGTAAGAATTTTTAATGGTAAATGTTTGGTTTTTACAAATATTTTAAAAATACGTGCAATATTTTTGTAAATTGCACTCAGAATTATACTAATTATAATAACATGAAAAAATTACTATTTATCACTTGTTTGATAGCCATTACTAGCTTCGTATTTTCACAAAGCATTACAATTACTTCTCCTAATGGAGGTCAGGTTTATCCTGGTTGTACTGTTACAACAATTACATGGAATTCATCAGGAACATCCGATTATTATTCGATAGATTATTCTACCGATAACGGATCATCTTGGACTTCGATTACAAGTTATTACAATACGACTACAAGAACTTATAACTGGACAGTACCAAATACATCGTCGGGTACTTGTTTGATTAAAATTACCGATTCAAATAATTCAGCTATTAGCGACCTAAGTGATGCAGTATTCACAGTAACATCGCCATTAACTATTCTTAGTCCAAACGGCGGAGAATCCTGGGAAGCGGGAACATTAAAAAGTATTACTTATTCTGCAACAGGAACATCTAATTATTATGATATTAGTTATTCTGTTGATGCTGGTTCTAATTGGACTGCAATTGGAAATAATATTTATAATACCTCTGGTACATACAATTGGAATGTCTCGAATAATGCTTCAACAAACTGTTTAATAAAAATGGTTGATCATTCAAATTCATGTATGACAGATATTAGCGATAATTTATTTCAAATTACACCAGCTAGTTCGTCCATCGAAATCACTACTCCAAATGGTGGCGATATTTGGTATGTAGGTCAATCAAAAACTATATATTGGAACGATAACAATACAACAAATTTCTTTAATATTGATTACTCGACAGACAATGGAACAACATGGGTTTCTCTTGCTAGCTCCTACAATACAACTAGTGAGCAATATTCTTTTGTTGTACCAAACACTCCATCAACTCAATGTTTAGTTCGAGTAATTGATGCAAATAATGTTCCTGTTATGGATGTTAGCAACGCTACATTTACAATTGCAGAACCATTTATTTCAGTTGTTACTCCTAATGGTGGAGAGAGTTTTGAATCATGTTATGGTGAATATATCAACTGGCAAGCTGGTGGAACATCCAACTATTTTAAAATAGAGTATTCTGCTGACAATGGTTCAAGTTGGACAACTATCACAGCTTCGTTTTACTCAACAAGTGCAAATCCATCTTACTTGTGGAGCACAATTCCAAACACAAATTCCGAAGATTGTTTAATAAAAGTTACAGATAAAAACTTCCCTTCAGTATTAGACCAAAGCGATGCAAAATTCACAATAACACCTAACGAAGATATCATCCTAACAAGTCCTAATGGTGGAGAATCGTGGGAAGTTGGAACTGAGCAAACTGTAACATGGGTTACTGCTCCATCAACCGACCGTGTTTATCTTTACTATTCTGTAAACAATGGTTCTAGTTGGACAAATATAACAAATACTTACAACAATTATTATAATTGGACCATTCCTTCAACAGAGTCATCGCAAGCTTTATTTAAAATTGTAGATTATAATAATTCGTGTATTATAGATGAGAGCAATGCAAACTTTACAATTACACCTCCTACTCCTGTTATTACTGTAACTAGTCCTAACACAAATGTAAATTATTTTCAAGGAAATAATTATTCAATTTATTGGTCATCAGAATATTTAACATCTCCATTTGTAACAATTCATTATTCTATAAATAATGGTACAGACTGGATTGAAATTGCAAATGTAACTGAAGATGATGGATCGTATTCTTGGAATATTCCGACTGTATTAAGTAACGAATGTTTAGTTAAAGTTTCGGAATATAACAATCCAGCAGTTTATGATATTAGTGATGTAAGTTTTAACATTCTTGAACCTTATATTCTTGTAACTTATCCTAACGGTGGAGAAACTTTTACAGGATGCGAATCTCAAACTATTACCTATACAAAGGGTGGAATTAGTAGTTATGTAAGAATAGAATATTCAACAGACAATGGTAGTACATGGAATTTAATATCAACCAGTTCTTTTGCAACAGGTTCTTTTATCTGGAATCCGGTAATTGATCTTGCATCTACACAATGTCTTGTTCGTGTATTAGATAGAACTGATAATTCAATTTTTGATGAAAGTGATGCTGTTTATACAATGGAAGAAAACACTGACTTGTTTATTTCAAATCCTAATGGTGGAGAATCTTTAGAAGTTGCAACAACTTACACTATAAATTGGGTTGCAGCTCCTGGTGTTACCAGATATAGCGTTTATTATTCTACAAATAATGGGTCTAACTGGACTAGCTTAACTACTGGAACATATAGCACAAGCTACAACTGGACTGTTCCAAATTTCCCATCAAATGAATGTCTAGTTAAAGTTGTTGATTATAATAATGCTTGTATTTATGATGTTTCTGATGCTAATTTTAGTATTGACCCTCCAACCCCGAGTATAACTCTAACCTATCCAAATTCAGGACAAACTCTTTATATTGGAAGCAATTTTAATATTCAATGGAATACAGAATATGATGATGTCGATTTTGTGAAAATTGATTACTCAACCGACAATGGTGTAACTTGGATTAATATTGCTGCAGTAACAGAAAATGATGGTTCTTATTCGTGGGAAACTCCAGATGCTGCATCTACAGAATGTTTAATCAGGGTATATGCATTTGATGACATTTCATTTATTGACGAATGTGATGTGAACTTTACAATTGCTACTCCATATATTATTCTTACTAATCCTGATGGTGGCGAAGTCCTTACTGGCTGCGAGTCATATACTATTACCTGGACAACTCAGGGTACTGGAAATTATTTCGACATCGATTATTCTGATGATAATGGAGCGACTTGGGGAAGTGTTAATGCAAGTTTATATGCTACAGGAACAAACTGTTCTTACACTTGGAATCCTATAATTAATTTGACTTCAAATGAATTCTTAATTCGAGTTAGAGATAAAAATAATCTGCCAATTGGAGATACTAGCGATGCAACTTTCACAGTAAACCCAAATACAGATATTATTGTTACTTCACCAAATGGAGGAGAAAACTGGGAGGTGGGAGACTCACATCAAATCACATGGGTTTCTGCTTCAGGATCAACGCGATTTAACGTTTATTATTCGATAAATAATGGCACAAACTGGACAACTATAGCATTAAACACATCATACAATTACTATAACTGGACAATTCCTAATAATCCTTCAGATCACTGTTTAGTAAAAGTTGTTGATTATAATAATTCATGTATTCAGGATATAAGCGATGCAGAGTTTTCAATTTCAGAGCCTGCTGCAAACATTACAGTTAATTATCCTAATGGTGGACAAACTCTGTATTATAATAAGACTGCAAATATTACTTGGAATAGCGAATTTACAAACTCTGAATTTGTAAGTATAGAATTATCAATCGATAATGGTTTAACCTGGAGTACACTTATTTCTCCTACTGAAGATGATGGTTCATACTCATGGACAATTCCTGAAACTGCATCTACTGAATGCCAAATCCGTGTTAGTGAATTTGGAAATCCAGCAGTTAATGATGTTAGTAATAATAATTTTACAATTGTAGAACCTTATGTGATAGTAACATATCCTAATGGTGGTGAAATAATAGATGGTTGTAGTGACCAAACAATTACTTGGTTGCGTGGTGGAACATCAAATTATTATAAAATAGAATACTCATTGGATAATGGAATAACATGGTTAACAAAAAACAACTCTTATTATAACTCAGGAACGAGTTACTTATGGACTCAATTTACTGATATTGGTAGCACAGAAGCTTTGATTAGAGTAAGCGATAGAGATTACCCTGCTGCGACAGACGAATCTGACGCAAGTTTTACAATAATTAAAAATACCGAAGTTGTTGTTCTATCTCCAAACGGAGGTGAGAGCTATGAAGTAGGAACAAGCATTGATTTTGATTGGATTTCGGACCCAACGGTTAATAGATATTATCTTTACTATTCGGTAAATAATGGGTCAACTTGGAATTATATCACAAATACAACTTATACATATTACAACAACTGGAATGTTCCTAATAATGTTTCAAATGAGTGTTTGTTTAAAGTTGCCGATTATGATAATGCTTGTGTATATGATATAAGCAATGCGACATTTGCAATTACGCCTCCAAATCCATACATTAATGTTAATTACCCTAATTCCACATCAACATTATACATAGGAAGGACATCTAATATTACATGGAGTTCTGAGTATCTAACTTCTTCATTTGTAACAATAGAATACTCTACTGATGCAGGAACATCGTGGAATACGATTATGGGTGTTACAGAGAATGATGGCTCTCACTCTTGGGAAATTCCAGAAACTCCATCTACAGAATGCTTGATTAGAGTTAGCGAATTTGAGAACTCGGCAGTATTTGATGTAAGCGATGAAATGTTTATAATCGACTATCCTTGGATAACTGTTACGACACCAAATGGTGATGAAACCTATGAAGGTTGTAACTCAATGACAATAACATGGTTACGTGGAGGAGTAAGTAATAATTATAAAATTGAATACTCTACAAATGGTGGTGTTAATTGGAATTCAATTGTAAACTCATATTATACTTCAGGTGCATCATATACCTGGTCAACAATTGCAGATTTTACATCTTCAAATTGCATAATTAGAGTCCGTGATATTAACTCACCTAGTGCAATAGATGAAAGTGATGCTCCATTTACCATTGAGAAAAATAATGATATTATTGTAACTACTCCTAATGGTGGCGAATTTTGGGAAGCAGATGGCTCAGAAAGAATCGAATGGGTTTCTGCACCTACAAGCAATAGATTTAGAATATATTATTCACTTGATGGTGGGAGTACATACAACTACACTTATAACACGTACAGTAATTATTACGATTGGAGTATTCCAAATGTAGAGTCTTCAACATGTTTAATAAAAATTACAGATTATGATAATACTTGTATAAATGATATTAGTGATGATTATTTTGCAATTATTCCTCCAGCATTTGAAGTATATTCTCCTAATGGTGGTGAAAATCTATACTATGGCTCAAACTATAATATCACATGGGCAGATGAATACATTTATACCGATTATGTAAAAATCGAATTCTCTGATAACAATGGTGCATCATGGTCAACTATAAAAAATGTAGAGATAAATGATGGCTCATATTCTTGGTTAGTTCCAGAGAATTTTAGTGATGAGTGTTTAGTTAAAGTAAGTAAATACGATGATCCATCAATATTTGATGTTAGTGATGCAAGTTTTGAAATAAAACCGTCAATTGTTCTAAATACTCCTAATGGTGATGGTGGAGCAGAAGTTTGGAGAGTTTGTACAGAAACAAGTATTACTTGGAATGCAAATGGCGATAGTAATTATTTTAGAATAGAATACTCAACCGATAATGGATTAACATGGACTAATATTGAAACTAGTTATTACAACTCATCTTCAAGTGTTAGTTATAATTGGACATTACCAAACACTCCTTCTTCTGAATGTTTAGTGAGAGTTTCTGACAAAAACAATCTTATTAAAACAGATATGAGTGATGCGACATTCACAATCGCTCCAGCAATAAACATTTTAAATCCAAACGGTGGCGAAAGTCTAACAGGAGGAGATCCTTATACTATTAACTGGACTTCTGACGGAGTTTCAAATTATTATAATATTGATTATAGTATTGATGGTGGATTAACATGGACAAACATTTGTTACAATCAAAACATTGTTTCGAATTCATATTCTTGGTCTGTTCCTTCAGTTATTTCTCAAAATTGCTTAATTAAGCTTACAGACAATGTAAATACTTGTAAAACAGCAACATCCGAGCAAGTATTTGCTATTGGAACAGCCGCAACCAACATAACAGTTACGGCTCCTGTAGGTGGCGAAGTTTGGGAAGGATGTACAACAGAAACAATTACATGGACTAGCACTGGAACATCAGATGATTATAATATTTTCTACTCAATTGATGCCGGAGCTTCATGGATTTTAATTGAATCAAATTATTATACTCTAACAAAAGATTATGTTTGGACAATTCCGAATCTAAGTGTTGCAAATGCAATGATTAAAGTATCTGATGCTGCAAATAATAACTATTATGGCACAAGTCCTGCAATATTTGATATAAGTACTGTTGTGGCTGATGCAGGAACCGACAAAAATCTTTGTGCAGGTAGTAGTGTAAACTTAAATGCGACTGGTGGTGTAACATATTCATGGTTACCAACAACAGGTTTAAGTGATCCTAATATTGCAAATCCTGTCGCTACACCATCTTCAACAACAACTTATACAGTTTATGTTACAGATATTAATGGTTGTACTCAGCCTGATGATATTATTGTTACTGTAAATGCAATTCCTGCTGCTCCAGTAGCTTCTAGTAATTCTCCTGTTAATCTTAACGGAGACATTGAACTTGTTGCTAGTACAGTAAATATGGCATTCTACGATTGGTCAGGACCTAATGGTTTTACTTCTAATCAGCAAAATCCATTAATCACAAACGCAGATCCTACTATGAGTGGAACTTATACAGTTTACGCAACTGTTGCAGGTTGTCAAAGTAATGCTGCAACTACTGATATAACTGTAACAGGAATTACTGCAACAGTTAATATAAATGGTAGCGTTTACACTGAGATTGGTGTTCCAGTTTCTGCTGTAAATCTTGAACTTACTGGTGATGGAACTAATTCATTCACTACTGGAGCTCTTGGCAACTATGATTTTTCTGTAGATAATGGTGGTTCCTATGTTATTACTCCTGCAAAAAACAATGATGTTACAACAAACAATGGAGTTTCTACTTTAGATATTATCTTAGTGCAGAGACACATTTTAAATGTTCAGTCTTTAAATTCACCATACAAATTAATTGCTGCTGATGTAAACAGATCACAAGGAATATCAACACTTGATATTGTATTAATTAGAGCATTGATTCTACAAACAGAAACATCTTTTCCAGGTGGAGATTTATGGTCATTTGTAAATAGTGATTATGTATTTGCTAATCCTACAAATCCTTGGCCTTACGAATTTACTCGCTCATATAGCTCTGCTTCAGAATTAGAAGACCAAGATTTTGTTGGAATTAAACTTGGAGATGTTAACAACTCTTGGAATACAAACATTGCAAAATCAACAAATGACGAGTTAAATCTTAATCTAGGAGTAAATAGTGCCGTTACAAATCAAATTATTGAACTACCAATTTATGCTGAGAACTTTACTAGTTTAAGTGGTTTACAAATGACTATAAATTGGGACGCTGATTACTTTGAATTTGCGGGTGTTTCTTCTGATATTGCTGGCTTCTTCTTTGGAGAGAATTACTCGGAAAGTGGAAATATTACTGCTGTTTGGAGTACTGGCAACCTTGATGGAGAATCAATCAACAGTGATCAAGCATTATTTACTATTCAATTATTACCCATTGTAGATTATCAAGTTTCTACAGAATTAAATATTACAAGCGATATTACCTTCGCCGAAGCTTATACAAATGAGTTAGACGCACTTGATATTGTACTTAATAATGCTAATATTGAAATTAATCCGATACCGACAGATATTAGTGATAATTTACTAGATGGCTTAAATCTAAATTGTCATCCAAATCCATTTACTGAGAATATAAATATCGAATTTTCTTTAAAACGCAATACTGATGCAAGTATTGAGATATTCAATAATTTGGGAGAACTTGTTTACTCAAATATATCTAATTTTAATTTAGGTTTAAATCAGTTAATTTGGGATGGCAATAATTCAAATGGAAATCGACTCCCAGCTGGGACATATTATCTAAAACTCTTTGCGGATGAAAGTTTTGACACCAAAAAAATAGTAATTTTTAGATAATAGTTTAGAATTTTTGATTTAAAGAAAATGAAAAAAATAATTTTTATAATAAGTTTTATTGTCTGCTATGTATTAGTCAATGCACAGGCTGTATATTTCCGCATTGGATCCGAGACAGATGTTCAGGGAACAGAAGTTGTAATACCTGTAACATCTGATAATTTTGATAATATTATTTCAATGCAAGGAACAATAAGTTTCGATCCTAGTATAATTTCATTTGTCAATACAGAGAATTATTCTTTATCTGGCATGAACACAAGTTGTTTTGGTTCTGCAAATGTTTCATCTGGCGAATTAACATTTTCTTGGTATGATGCAAGTTTGCTTGGTCAAAGTTTAGCAGATAATGATACTGTTTTTTGCATACGATTTTTACTTATTGGAACAACTGGCGAATCATCTCAAATTGAACTAACCGACAATATCACTGCAGTTGAAGTTATTGATAATAACTATGCTGCGAAGATTGTTTATGACCAGGCAGGTTCAGCTACCATTTCTGGCGAGCCGGTTTCTGGCGATGATGTGATATTTAATATTGCTCATCTTGAAGGTGAAACAGCAACAAATATTGAAGTTCCAATAAGTGTACGTAATTTTATTAATATCCTTTCAATTCAAGGAAGTTTCTTGTTCGATGAGTCAATAATTCAATTTACAGGGGCAAGCAATTTTGGATTACCTTCTATGACAATGGCTAATTTCGGAACAGCATCGGCAAGTTCTGGAGAATTAACTTTCTCATGGAATGATGTGAGTTTGGCTGGTCTAAATCTGTCTGATGACGATGTGATATTTAGTTTAAATTTCGATATTATTGGTACAAATGGAGAAATAAGTCCGCTTAATATGCTAAGCATACCAACACCAATTGAAGTTATTGATTTAAGCTTGTCTGCAATTGATTACACAGTGTCTAATGGTTCGATAACTGTTGGCGAAACAATTCTACCAGATGTGTTAACAATTAAAGCAGATAGCGTTCAAGCTGCAATTGGTCAGTATGTAGAAGTTCCTGTTAGAGCAATTGATTTTATTGATATTATTGCTGCTCAGGGTAGCATTACTTTCGACCCATTGGTTGCAACTTTTGATCAAATAACCTACTTTGGATTGCCAAATATGGGTGCTGGAAACTTCGGCTTAACTCAAACTGCAAGTGGAATAATTAGTTTTTCATGGAATGATCCAACTTTACTTGGAGAATCCATGCCAAATGATGGAATTCTATTCACAATACAATTTTTGATTGTGGGTAATATTGGTGACGAATCTCCAGTTTTATTTGAAAACGTACCAACAGCTTTGGAATTTGTTGACAATGCATTTACTGTACTTCCTTTTTCAACATCAATTGGAAACATAAAAGTTATCGACCTTTATGAACTTCAAATAACATCTATTAGCAGTAATGAGCTTTGTGCTGGAGATGAACTAACAGTAAATTACGATGCTATTGGTAATTATCTTTTAACTAATACATTTACTGTTGTGCTATCTGATGAAAATGGGAATTTTGCGACTTCTACTAATATTGGTTCTGTTATTTCTAATGCTACAGGTTCTGTTTTAGCAACAATTCCTGATAATATTATTGAATCAAGTTTATACAGAATTAAGCTTGTCGCTTCAGAACCTATCTTCGAAAGTGTTGACAATGGTTCTGATATAAGTTTACATACTTTGCCAACCGTAAATGCAGGCTTAGATGAAGATATTTGTATTGGAAATTCTGTTACTCTCACTGCAACTGGCGGAGTTAATTATGAATGGAGTTCTGGTGAAATTGTAAATATAATCACAGTAAATCCATTAGTTGATACCGAATATATTGTTACAGTAATTGATTCGCATGCTTGCGAAAATTCCGATACTGTAAACGTAATAGTTCACGACTTGCCAATTGTAAATGCAGGAACAGATCAAGATATTTGTATCGGTGAATCTGTGACATTGACAGCTACAGGCGGAATTAATTACGAATGGAACTCAGGTGAACTTGTCGATATAATTACGGTAAGTCCCATAACTGACACAGAATATATTGTTACTGCAACAGATTTTTGGATGTGCGAAAACTCAGATACGGTAAATGTAAATGTATTTGAAGTCTTTGCAGATGCTGGGACAGACGAAGAAATCTGCATTGGTGGTTCTGTAACATTAACAGCAACAGGCGGAACAGCTTACGAATGGAATTCAGGCGAACTTGTTGATATAATTACAGTTAGTCCATTAGTTGACACAGAATATATTGTTACAGTAACTGGAGTAAATTCTTGCGAAGATATTGATACAGTTTTAGTTACAGTTTATAACTTGCCAATCGTAAATGCAGGCTTAGATGAAGATATTTGTATCGGAAATTCTGTTACTCTCACTGCAACTGGCGGAGTTAATTATGAATGGAGTTCTGGTGAACTTGTAGATATAATCACAGTAAATCCATTAGTTGATACCGAATATATTGTTACAGTAATTGATTCGCATTCTTGCGAAAATACCGATACTGTAAACGTAATAGTTCACGATTTGCCAACAGTAAATGCAGGATCTGATCAAGATATTTGTATCGGTGAATCTGTGACATTGACAGCTACAGGCGGAATTAATTACGAATGGAATTCAGGTGAACTTGTCGATATAATTACGGTAAGTCCCACAACTGACACAGAATATATTGTTACTGCAACAGATTTTTGGATGTGCGAAAACTCAGATACGGTAAATGTAAATGTATTTGAAGTCTTTGCAGATGCTGGTACAGACGAAGAAATCTGCATTGGTGGTTCTGTAACATTAACAGCAACAGGCGGAACAGCTTACGAATGGAATTCAGGCGAACTTGTTGATATAATTACAGTTAGTCCATTAGTTGACACAGAATATAT
>JAQUBO010000024.1:0-608 GCA_028686735.1 Bacteroidales bacterium | reverse complement strand
GAAGATATTGATACAGTTTTAGTTACAGTTTATAACTTGCCAATCGTAAATGCAGGCTTAGATGAAGATATTTGTATCGGAAATTCTGTTACTCTCACTGCAACTGGCGGAGTTAATTATGAATGGAACTCTGGTGAACTTGTAGATATAATCACAGTTAATCCATTAGTTGATACCGAATATATTGTTACAGTAATTGATTCGCATTCTTGCGAAAATACCGATACTGTAAATGTAACAGTTCACGATTTGCCAATTGTAAATGCAGGATCTGATCAAGATATTTGTATCGGAGAATCTGTGACATTGACAGCTACAGGCGGAATTAATTACGAATGGAACTCAGGTGAACTTGTCGATATAATTACGGTAAGTCCCATAACTGACACAGAATATATTGTTACTGCAACAGATTTTTGGATGTGCGAAAACTCAGATACGGTAAATGTAAATGTATTTGAAGTCTTTGCAGATGCTGGGACAGACGAAGAAATCTGCATTGGTGGTTCTGTAACATTAACAGCAACAGGCGGAACAGCTTACGAATGGAATTCAGGCGAACTTGTTGATATAATTACAGTTAGTCCATTAGTTGACACAGAATATAT
>JAQUBO010000178.1 GCA_028686735.1 Bacteroidales bacterium | reverse complement strand
AGGGGGACTCGAACCCCCGGTACCAGTTACCCAGTACGTCAGTTTAGCAAACTGGTGGTTTCAGCCACTCACCCACCTCTCCAGTATTTTATTAATGCAAAAATACAAAAACAATTGTGATTACAAAATATTTCATCGAAAAAATAAATGTAAATATTGGCTGTGCACAAACTTTTAAACTTTAAATAGATCTGTGCTCAAATACTTCTCGCCTCGGTCAGGAAAAATAGTTACAATACGTCCCTTATCTATTGTTTTTGCCACTTCAATCGATGCATAAAGTGCTGCACCGCTGCTCATACCGCAAAAGATACCTTCTTTTTTTGCGATTTCTCTAGCCATTTGAAAAGCAGTTTCAGTTTCAACCGTTATTGTATGATCAATTTTTGTATGGTCGTAAATGGATGGTATAATTGCTTCATTCATGTTTTTTAAGCCTTGAATATAATGTCCCTCCACCGGTTGTGCACAAACAATTTTAATATTTGGATTATATTCTTTAAGCACTTTTCCCACACCCATAATTGTTCCGCTTGTACCAATTGCAGATACAAAGTAATCAATTTTGCCGTTAGTTTGCTTCCAAATTTCTTCTCCAGTAGTTTTGTAATGTGCTACACCATTATATTTATTTGAAAATTGGTCAGTCATAAAGTATATGTTAGGATTTTGGTCTGTTATTTCTTTTACTTTTCTAATAGCACCATCGGTACCATGTTTGGCATCTGTTAAAATAACATTTGCACCAAAAGCCTTAATCATTTTTTGTCTTTCAATTGAGACTGCTTTACTAATAACAATTTCGACTGTATATCCTTTGATAGCACCTATCATAGCTAATGATATACCAGTATTACCCGAAGTAGCTTCAATAATGGTTTTATCTTTAGTAAGCATCCCACTTGCTTCGGCTTGCTCAAGCATTTTTAGGGCGATTCTATCTTTAATACTACCTGTCGGATTACGGCCTTCAATTTTTGCAAAAATCGAAACATTTGGATTAGGATTTAGATTATTAATCTGAACAATAGGAGTTTCGCCAATAGTTTGAAGTATGCTTTCGTGTATCATTTTGTTTTTTGTGCAAAGGTAAAAAATTGATAGGAAAAAGTAATTGTTTTTTTAATTGGTTGTGTTTATAATAGAAAATTCGGCACTTTAAAAGATATACATTAAATGTAAATTAAATTATATTGATTGTAAAATTATAAAATTGAAGTATTTTTAAACTTTTCAGACGTTTTTAGTATGCTGTGTATTAATGTAAAAAAAACTTGTCATTTTTTATAAAAAGCAGTATATTTGCATTTGTTAAAAGCATTTAGTATGAAAAAAACACTACTTTTTGTAATTTTATTAGTATTGTGTCTTATTGGTAATAGTCAAACAATTACCAATACTGGAGCAAAAGTTCATATTAAAGATGGAACAACTGTGAAGTTTTCAAATCTCTATAATGATGGGCTAACCGGGCTATTTTATTATGAAAATAGTTTAGAAGTATCTGGTAACTGGATAAATGTTCCACCTGCTACATTTAATCAAGGAGCAAATGGTAGCGTGAGTTTTAACGGTAATTCTCAGCAGTCAATTAGAAGTGGAGGTAGCGCTTTTAATAAGCTTATTGTTGACAACTCGGCAGCGAATAATAGTGAGATTCTTTTAAGTGACGATATGGAAATTAAGACCCAACTTACACTTACAGATGGAATTTTAAACACAAATAACAACAACTTAATTTTTCAATCTACTGCAACCACAAACTCTGGAAATGCTTCTAGTTTTGTTCATGGTAAAATGGAAAAAAGTGGAGCTACTCAATTTACTTTTCCTTGTGGAGATGTAATTTCTAGAGACTTGGACGGTGATGCTATTGATGAAAATTATGTAGTTTGGTCTCCGATAAAATCTAATCCATCTGCATCAACTACAGTAAATGTAGAGTACTTTTTTGATAATGTGGGGATGCCCGATTGGTGGGAGCATGGTGGAAATATGGATGCAACATTACATCATGTAAGTGATAGAGAATATTATTTTGTGAGTTCCACAAATGATTTTACAGATGTTACTCTTTATTGGAATGATAATGACCATGCAGAAAGTGCAATTTGTGTACATAGCTTTTGTGATGGAACTACTAGTAATTTTTCATCAGCCGATTTGTGTGTGGCATACTGGAATGGCACAATGTGGGTTGATGCAGGAGCGAGTGGCTCAAGTAGTCTTGTACATGATGTAGGACATATTACAAGCTCTACTACACTACCTTTTGGTGCCACTAATCAAACGTTTATTACTTATGGGTCAAGAAACAATGAAAATCCTCTCCCAATTGAGTTAATTAGCGTAAATGCAGATTGTTTGGAAAACGCCATTAGTATTGACTGGGTAACTGGTAGCGAAACCAATAATGCTGGCTTTGTAATTGAGCGGTCTGTGGATGCTAAAAGTTTTAAACAAATTGCTTTTATTAGAGGTGCAGGTAATAGTAATACAACTAATTCTTATAATTTTATCGATGCAAGTTTTATAAAAAATGAAATCAATTATTATAGAATTAAACAAGTTGATTTTAATAATGAGTTTTCGTATAGCCCAATAGTTTCTGCGGCTTGTAAAGATAATCAACAATCTACTCCTTCTTTCTCAATTTATCCAAACCCATTTAGACAAGACATAAACATAGTAGCTAGCGAATTGCCTGCTGATAACACGATAGTAAACATTTATAATATGTTAGGATCTTTGGTTTATCAGCAAAAGTTTATGGCTACTAAAGGTATGTTTTCTGCAAATATTGATTTAAATAACTTACCTCCAGCAATATATGTAGTTCGAGTTATTTCAGGAGAATATACTGGAGTTGGTAAAATTGAGAAGCATTAATTTTTTTTTAGTTTTACATTGTTATAAAGCTTAATGTCTGATTTTTGTAGTTTGAATGAGGGTTTATTTACAATGTAAGAGTATATTAGATTTTTACAATTCTATTTTTTATTGCATACATAACTAAACTTGCCGTATTTCGACATTGTGTTTTTTCAAGAATATTAGCACGATGTTTCTCTACTGTTCTTTTACTAAGAAATAATTTTTCACCAATTTCTATATTTGATAACCCCTGGCAAATTAGATTTACTATTTCTGTTTCTCTTTCGGTTAAATCGGCTAGGTTGTTTTGTTGGTCGTTAGAGTGAGTTAATTGGGAGATTAAATTTTGAAGAAGCTCTTGGCTAAAGTAGTTGCGTCCCTCAACTACAGCGCAAAGAGCTGCTTGCACTTCATCTATATCTGAGTCTTTGAGTAAAAAACCAACAACACCAGCGTCAACCATTTTGTAATAATAGTTTTCATCTCCATACATTGAGAGTGTAATTATTTTTAAATCGGGGAAACGTTTAAGAGCTTCTTGTGCAGCAGTAATCCCGTTCATTTCTGGCATTTCAATATCTAATAATACTATATCAACTGGGATCAATTCCAAAGTGTTTAGAAATTCTATACCTGTTGCTGCCTCTGCAACAACCTTAAATTTATCAAAGGAGTTTAATAATAACTTAAGACCATTGCGAAATAAAGCATGGTCGTCCACTATCATTAAATTATAAACATTATTTTGAGTTTTCATTATTAAATGGTATTTGAATTATCATTTCAGTCCCTTTGCCCTCAAGACTGTCAAAATTTATACTTCCTTTGAGTGAGTTTACCCTGCTAAGGATATTATAAAGTCCCGAGCCTTTTTTTTGTGATTTCAAAACAGTTTTCATGTCAAATCCTTTGCCATTATCTCTGTATTTAAGAGTAACAGCGAATAAGTCATAATATAAGTTAATATTTATTTTTGTTGCGTTTGCGTGTTTGTAAGTATTATTTACAAGTTCACAAAACACACGGTATAAAACAGTTTCAATGTTTTGTTCCATTCTAAGACCTTTTAAATTACTTTGGTAATCAATTTTCATAATCTTGGTGGCATTAATCTTTTGCAAGAAGTTATTAATTGCTTTTTCTAAACCAAAATTATCTAAAACATGAGGTGAAAGGTTATTTGCAATATCGCGGATGCTTTTTATCGACTCAAGAATAAGCTTGTCCATATTTTCAAGAATTTGTGCAGAGTGTTCGTTTAGGTTTTGTTTTTTAAGTGCCGAAGCAGACATTTTTACTGTAGAGAGTAGTGGACCTAAACCATCGTGTAAATCTTTTGCCAATCTTTTTCGTTCTAACTCTTCGGTTTGAATTATTACTGACAGATATTTGTTTTCGCTTGCTCGTTTTTCTTTTTCCATTTTATCCATATAATCAAATATTTTACGAATAAGGACAAGACCAATAGCAAAACAAGTTGCAGAGGATACTCCTAACCAAATATATAATGTGCGGTAATAATATGGCTCAACATCAAAATAAAGTGGCAGTGCTTCTAAGATCATCCGAAATAATAACGAAGCAAAACCAAGGCTAATAAAAACCCACGAAAGATTGTATTTTGTACGTTTTGTTAGTTTTAATGAGATTATAGCTGCAACAATTTGCAAAACTATAGATAGTAATAAAACAATTTTAAGAAACATAGGTAAATATTTTACAGTACAAATATACAGATTTAATACAGATATAAAAGCAAGGATTTCGGGAGATTTTATTACTTTTGGCAACATGACACAAATGCGAGTCTTAATTCTAAACTACGAATACCCTCCACTTGGTGGTGGGGCAGGGGTTATTACCCAAAATATCGCTGAAGGACTTGCTAAAAAAGGACATAAAATTACGGTTCTAAGTACTTGGTACAAAGGTGAGGATGAAGACAAATTAGATAATAATCTTAGAGTAATTAGGTTAAAATGCAGGCGAAGAAAAATTTACATGTCAAATCCACGCGAAATGCTATCGTGGGTATTTGCAGCAAAAAAATATTTAAAAAAACACCTGATTAATAATAAATATGATATTTGTTTTGCAAATTTTGCTCTCCCTGGTGGCGAAGTGGCATACAGTATGAAACTAATGTATGGGTTGCCTTATGTTATTATATCTCATGGTCACGATATCCCATGGTTTATGCCCGAACAAATGATGTGGTATCATGCTCTAACATATCAGTGGATTAGGAAAATATGTCTCCAATCCGAAAGAAATTATGTCCAATCAAATGATATAAAAGAAAATGTTGATGCTTTTTTGGGCAAGTCTTTTAATTATAAAAATAAAATAATATTTAATGGTTGGAACAGTAGTATTTTTAAACCAGATTATGATAAATTAGCCAAAGAGTTTATTGTTTTGCTCCCTGGACGATTAGTGCGACAAAAAGATCCTATGAATTTTTTAAAAAGTATTCTTATTGTTCGATCTCAAATTCCTAATATAAAAGTTAATATATTGGGAGATGGAAAACTTCGACGGAAAATGGAGAAATTTGTTAGTAGTAATAAGCTTGAGCAAATTGTTGTGTTTCGAGGATGGATATCTAAAGAAGAAATGTTAAATGAATATCAAACCGCATCTGTTACGGTGTTGCCCTCGCTTAACGAAGGGATGAGCATCGCTACGCTAGAAGCATTGTCGTGTGGGCAATATCTTATTGCAACAAAAGTAAGTAATAACGAAAACCTCATTAAACCTGGAATAAACGGAGATTTTATTGAAAAGAAAAATCCAAAAGATATAGCCGAAAAGTTGTTGGATTTTTATTATTCTAAATTCTTGAAACAATATCGTATTGATGAGGAAAATTTGAAAAATTATGACGATTTATACGAATGGGATAATATTATAGAAAAATACGAAGAAGATCTTATTAGACTAATAAATGAAAAGTAGTAATTAGGTATTAATTGACCCACAATGTGTAGGATGAATATTATGAATGGATATGAAAAATAATAAACTTAAAATTAACGTGTTTTGGTTTAGACGAGACCTTTCGCTAAAGGATAATCATGGTTTATATCGTGCACTTAAGAGCTCATTGCCCGTTTTAGGATTATTTGTTTTTGATAAGAATATTCTAGCAGATCTAAATAAAAATGACTCTCGTGTTAGTTTTATTTATGATACGCTTAAACAAATAAATTCAAAAATTAATGGTTTTAATTCAAATCTCATCATCAAAAATTCGACTGTTGAACAAGCTTTTAACGAAATAATTGAGCAATTTGATATCGTAGAAGTATTTGCTAACGAAGATTATGAACCAGATGCGATAAAGCGAGATGAGAGTGTAAAACAATTATTACAAAAGAAAAATATAAAGCTTAGTCTAGTTAAAAATCAGGTAGTTTTTGCTAAAGATGAAATATTAAAGAATGATGGTAAACCATACACAGTTTTTACTCCATACAAAAACAAATGGCTCCAAAAGTTCCAAGAAAATCAATTGGCTTATTATTCTTCGGAAAACTTATTACACAATTTTGTAAAATTAAAATATGATTTTCCATTATTAACAGATATTGGATTTAGTGAAGGTAAACTAGCTATCAAGCCTATTAATTATGATGCAATTAAAACTTATGATATGTATCGTGATTTTCCTTCAGAAGATTCTGGGTCGTATGCTGGTGTGTATTTAAGATTTGGCATTGTAAGTGTTCGAGAACTAGTAATATTGGCGGCAAAACAAAATGCTGTGTTTTTAAGTGAATTAATTTGGCGTGAGTTTTTTATGCAAATATTGTATCATTTCCCTTATGTTGAGCAAGGGGCGTTTAAGCCAGTTTATAATTTTATGGAATGGGAAAATGATGAAAATAAATTTAATAAATGGTGCCTGGGAGAGACCGGCTATCCAATTGTAGATGCAGGAATGAGAGAGCTTAATAACACTGGGTATATGCATAATCGTGTGCGAATGATAAGCTCTGGTTTTCTTGTTAAACATCTTTTGATTGATTGGAGGTGGGGAGAGGCTTATTTTGCCGAAAAATTATTAGATTATGAGTTGTCAAGTAATAATGGTAATTGGCAATGGGCTGCTGGTACTGGTTGCGATGCTGCTCCTTATTTTCGTATTTTTAATCCTTATACTCAGCAACAGAAATTTGATAAAGAATTTTGTTATATTAAAAAATTTATACCGAATTTTGATGTTAGCAAGTATTTAGAACCAATTGTTGACCATAAATATGCCCGAGAAAGGTGTATTCGTAGCTATAAGAACTGTCTTAATAAGCAGTAAATTGTTTGTTTTTACGCTATTGTATTATGATAGGTGAGTGCCTAGGTACTCTGGCAGTTGGTAGATTGACGCATTGGGCTTAAAGTACTAAT
>JAQUBO010000177.1 GCA_028686735.1 Bacteroidales bacterium | reverse complement strand
ATGATAAAGAAAGTACAAAAATGCCATATACGGCGACTTCGTTCTTTATCGCAGACAATTATTCTGCACAACCAGGAGAAACTGTCAATCTTATTGTTGGATCTTCGTACGAAAATGTATATCTACTGTATGAGCTTGAAGTAAAAGGAAAATCATACAAAAAAGAAATAATAAAATTAGATGCTGAAACCAAAAATATCCCAATAAAGATTGAGGAAAATTATCGTGGAGGAATAAGCATCAATCTTATGTTTATCAAAGATAGCAGGCTATACAGCTCAAATCAAAGAATAGATGTCCCTTGGGAGAACAAAAAATTAGATTTAAAATTTATCACTTTTAGAGACAAAACTCTTCCAGGATCAAAAGAAGAGTGGAAAATGAAAATTACTGATAATAATGGTGAAATTAGTGGGGCTGAGTTACTAGCCTCTATGTATGACGCTTCCTTAGATATATTCGCTCAAAATTCGTGGTATTGGTCAATCTTTCCAAATTATTATTCACACTCAAACTGGTCTGACAACAACTTCTCTTATGGAAACTCATCAACATATTTTAAAAATTTTTATCCTAATAATGTACCTAAATTAATACATAATCCAGGTTTTAATTTTTATGGGTTTAGTTATAATGGCAGACATTACAGAAGTGTTAAAAGGGGTTCTATATCAGTTGCAGCAGCACCAATAAAAACAGGATTAAGAAGCGAAGAAGCTGTTGCAACAACAGGTATGGATAGAAAAGTTGCTTTGGAAGATGGGGAAATGGAATCAAACGATCAAACTACAATTTTTACTTCAGCAGAACTTACAGATGGCAAAATGAGTAAAGTCGTAGAGAAATCCGGAGAAAATGATATGTTGAGTAAACAATCCACAGTTCAAATAAGAAAGAACTTTAACGAAACTGCATTTTTTTATCCGCAGCTTGTAACAGACGAAAACGGAGAAATCTTAATTAGCTTTACAATGCCCGAAAGTCTCACGAGATGGAATTTTATGGGTTTTGCTCATACAAAAGACCTTAAACTTGGGCAAATATCCAAAGAGGTTGTTACTCAAAAAGAACTTATGGTAATGCCTAACCTTCCGCGTTTTTTTAGAGAAAACGATAAAATGTCAATCTCTGTAAAAATCAATAATGTTTCGGATATTCTTATCGTCGGAAAATCAAATATTGAATTTTTTGATCCGATTACGCTAAAAAATCTTAATGATTTATTCCTTTTAGAACAATCAGAAATTATCGAATTCAATATCGAGAAAGGGAAAAACATTGCGATAAGTTGGGATATAAAAATTCCAGAGGGACTAAGTGCAGTTGGTGTAAGAATTACAGCCGAAAGCAAATATCACTCTGATGGAGAAGAACGCATAATCCCAATTTTAACTAATAGAATGTTAGTAACCGAAACCACGCCTTTACCTGTTCGTAAAGCTGGAATAACAGAGTTTGCAATAAAAAAACTTAAAACAAATAAGTCATCAACTCTAAAACACCATCGTTACACACTTGAGTTTACAAACAATCCCGCATGGTATGCGGTACAAGCATTACCTTATATTATGGAATATCCTTATGAGTGTGCCGAACAAACATTCTCACGATATTATGCAAATATTCTGGCTACACATATAGCTAATTCAGACCCAAAAATTAAACGAGTATTTAATATTTGGAAAAACACAGCTTCATCACAAGCACTTATGTCAAATCTTGAGAAAAATCAAGAATTAAAAGCTTTACTACTTGAAGAAACCCCGTGGGTGTTAGAAGCAAAAGATGAAAACGAACGAAAACGTAGAATTGGTTTATTATTCGATTTAAATCGTATGAGTATGGAAAGTAATTCAGCT
Source organism: Bacteroidales bacterium (assembly GCA_028686735.1). GTDB lineage: Bacteria > Bacteroidota > Bacteroidia > Bacteroidales > ML635J-15 > Bact-19. The sequence continues at coordinate 5,441 of JAQUBO010000177.1, read as the reverse complement.
CTTGCAAAACTTAGCAAACAACAAAAATATAACGGAGGTTGGGCATGGTTCGATGGAATGCCAGAAAGTTGGTACATAACTCAACATATTGTTACAGGAATGGGACATTTAGATAATCTTGGCGTTACTTCTGTTAAAACTGATTCTAAAACATGGGATATGACTAAAAAAGCAATCGAATTTATTGATGGAGAGTTGGTGGATAGCTATAATCGCCTTAAAAGATCCTGTGATGAAGATTGCATGAAAAAAGACAATATCTCTTATATGCAAATTCAATATCTTTATGCTCGTTCATATTTTATTAAAGATATTCCAATAAATAAAAGAGCCGAAGAAGCTTTTAATTATTACAAAGGACAAGCAACTAAATATTGGGCAAACAAAAGTTTCTATATGCAAGGAATGATAGCTCTTGCTCTTAACAGATATGATGAAAAAACTGTTCCTGTAAAAATCGTAGCTTCTTTAAAAGAACACGCAATTTACAGCGACGAAATGGGCATGTATTGGAAAAATGAGAGAGGCTATTATTGGTATCAGGCACCTATCGAAACTCACGCATTACTTATCGAATTGTTCGACGAAGTTGCAAATGATGAAACCGCAGTTGAAGATATTAAAGTTTGGCTCTTAAAACAAAAGCAAACTCAAGACTGGAAAACGACAAAAGCAACCGCCGAAGCCATCTATGCTCTTCTGCTCCGTGGTACAAATTTACTTTCAGACGACTCAATGGCAATTATTGAAATTGGAGATATGAAAATTGATCCTGCAAACGACCCCGAAATAAAGACTGAAGCCGGTACTGGTTACTTTAAAAAAGCATGGGACGGAAGTATGGTAAAACCCGAATGGGGTAATGTAAAAGTTACCAAAACAAATAGTACAGTCTCGTGGGGTGCTGTTTACTGGCAATACTTTGAACAATTAGATAAAATCACCGAATTCGAAGAAACTCCTTTGACAATAAATAAAAAACTATTCGTTCAACGTAGAGAAGGAAACAAGCCAGTTATTGTGCCAATAAAAAAAGATGCAAATTTAGAAGTTGGCGATAAAGTAACTGTACGAATAGAAATACGAGTTGACAGAAATATGGAATATGTTCACCTTAAAGATATGCGTGCAAGCTGCTTTGAACCAGTTGACTACATTTCAGGATACAGATATAAAGCAGGACTTGGATATTACCAAGGAATAAAAGATGCTTCGATGAACTTCTTTATAGATTATTTACGTAAAGGAACTTATGTTTTTGAATATGATCTTATTGTTTCGCAAAAAGGAGATTTCTCAAACGGCATTACGACAATGCAAAGCATGTATGCTCCAGAGTTTACAAGTCATTCGGAAGGAGTGAGAGTTTTGGTGAAATAAGAGAGTGTAACTTAAACAAGAGGAAGAGACGAACGACAAATTGGTATTCGGTAAATTTTGTATTCGGTGATCGGTGAGATTGTAGCAGATTTTATGTTTATTGATAGAAATACGTTTTTGAACAAGAGAACAACGAATCCGCTAGTTGGCGGAAACAATCGAAATAAGAACAAAAAATTATAGTTAATTATTTTAGCGAAGGCACTCCCCTTTAGGGGTTGGGGGTAGCGTAGGCAATTAATTGATTTTATGTTTATTAAAAGCAAAACGTTTGCTCAAATCTTACCGACTGACCATCGAATACAAAAGCTAAAAAAATTAATTTAACTTTGCACTTATGATTTCTGAAATTTCTATTGATAAAGCACTATCGTCACATTTACGAATAATTGATGTCCGTTCTCCAGGTGAGTTTTCACGTGGACATATTCCAACAGCAATAAATATTCCTCTTTTCACTAACGAAGAACGAGCAGAAGTTGGCACAGTGTACAAACTAAAATCTAAACAAGCAGCTATAGATTTAGGATATAAATATGTAAATCCTAAATTGGATTTTTTTATTACTGAATCTAGAAAGTACGCACCAAATTTAAAAATAATAGTTCATTGTTGGCGAGGTGGAATGCGCAGTAGATCTTTTGCAGAACATCTATCCAAAAATGGGTTTAAGGAAACATTTATTATTACTGGTGGTTATAAATCATACAGAAACTTTGTTCTCAATTATTTTTCAAACCAATTTAAGTTAAAAGTTCTTGGAGGATACACTGGCAGCGGAAAAACACATATATTGCACGATATTAGAGATACTGGCAATCAAATAATTGACCTCGAAGCACTCGCAAACCACAAAGGCTCTGTTTTTGGAGCTATTGGCTTGGGAGAACAACCAACAACCGAACATTTTGAAAACCTTTTACATCATAATCTATCAAAATTAGATATAAAGAAAAACATTTGGATAGAGGACGAGAGTATAAGTATTGGCAAAGTGGCTATCCCAATAGATTTTTTTACCCAAATAAGAGAAGCTCCAGCGTATTTTATCAATATCCCAAAAGAAGAACGTGCTAAAAGTCTTATTAAAGAATATACTAATTGCGAAAAAGAGATACTAAAAAATGCAATTCATAAAATAGCCAAAAGACTTGGAGGACAGGATGTTAAAATGGCTTTAGAATATATCGAAGCAGGAGATTTCTACAACGCAGCTCTCATTAGTCTGCACTATTATGACAAAGCTTATCTTCACGGCATGGAAAAAAGAGACCAAAGTAAAGTCGTAACAATTGATCTGGAAGACACTAACCATATAAAGAACACTGAGATTATTAAAACATTATTAAAACATTACTAAATTCTTCTTAGTAGCATACTAATAACAGTACTATAATGATATCCTATCAAAATAAGTACTGTTTAATAAAAATCTTACGATAAATACAAAATTTGGGTTAACCAAGAAAGATACATCCCTGTATAGGAAGAATTATTTGTAAAAAGTGGGCAACTGCTAAAGAAAACGATATTTTTTAAGCTTAATCAAATAGGCAATCGCTGGTATCCAATGTATGTAAATTACAAAGATATGCTCATAGATGGTAAAGGAACAGGTTTTATCCTATTAGCAATAAAATTTGATAAAAAAAATCCAGATTACACCTTTAGTAAGGCTGCGTTAAGAAAATAAATATATCTAAAAACATTAAAATTTAATCTGTTTTGAAATATCAAAAAAAAATCTTTCTTTTGTAGTAAACTTTATAGCTATGAAAAACAATTTAGGATTCTTTTTACTAGTAATTTCTGCCAGTTTAATAATTGCATCGTGCAATAATGACAAAGAAAACAATAATAACAACAGCTCAGAAAAAGAGCAAAAATCAGAACAATCTGTAGTCGATTACACTGGAGACAAATTAGTAATAACTGACAAAATAATGTATGACGTACAAATATGTAATGAAATAATTGGAGACAGATCAAAAAACAGTCCCGACTGGTTTTGGGAAAATCTCGCAACTCCTGACAGCGATGAATTTATAAAGAGCTTACTTGATGATGCCATTAGTGGTAAACTAAAAACTTACTATTACGACATGACCAGTGATTACGAAAGTTTTGATGAAATTGTTCCTAATGATTTAAAAACATATATGGATAGTGTAATGACTTATGAGTTTGAAATAATAGATAGTACTGTTAAGCGATATAAAACAATAACAAAACAAGTACCACTAACATACAAACATGTAAAAAAACTTCGTTTTCTTGAGGAGTGGTTTATTGCAGATGGAGTTTTTTACAAAAAAGTTATAGCAGTTGCTCCGTATTTTGTTATCGAATACCCTGGTTTTGAGCCATATAATACTGTCTATTTCTGGATTATGATAAATAAAGACTAAATACTATTTAAAAACTTACATAAAACATTTTATTATACGTGGACAATTTCTCTATACTATATCAAAAAGAATCCATTGAATTTGTAACAGTTGCAAAAGAGTTTCTTGCATTTATGGAAGCAGCTAAAAACATGTCGTCTGAAGAGTTCATTGATACATCTTTAAACTTATTGCCTTTGGTTTATATTAAAGGTATCCGTTTGCCTAAAATTGATGACTACAACGAAGATTATGCAGAAAAATTTGTTGACGAACCAACATGGTCGTTTATCCAACAAGCCGCTGCTGCTAAACTAGGCGAAGACGATGAATATGTACAAATTCAAGATATTAGTGTTGTAAACAATGTCGATTTTTTAAATGTTGGACTATCAGAGCTATACGCAGACCTTTATCAAGAATTTGGCGATTTTATTGGAGCATATCGCTTAGCCCAGGAAGAGACAATGATAGCAGCATTGTTTTTTTTAAAGCAAAACCTCGCTGCCTATTGGGGCATCAGATTATTAGTATTACTAGAAAATATACACAAAATAAAGTTTCATAATCAACAAGACTATAAATAAATCAAAAAAACAATGCGAAATTCCCTTTTAATTATATATTTACAAAAGTTTATTGTTTTCTATCCATAAACAAGTTATTGAAACTGAAACATTTATAATTAAGAAAGAAATGGTATGTTATTATTAAGAATATTATCAATCATACTTCTTGCCATTACAATTATTCTTGACATAATATATGTAAAAAATAATTTGCAGATTTTAAAAGATTTCAATCCATTTAAAATCAACTCTATTGTCTTTTACATGAAAAAAGATATATCACTGCCCTCTACAATTTATTTTATTGTGTACTTGATTGCTATTTTGATGCCCCTATTAGGCTTAGTGAAAGAAAGTATATTTTTAATGATTTTGATTGGTATTATATCATTAGTAGTATTTGAATTTATAAAGATTCTCATACTTTACCTAATAGTGCAAGTTATTAATAAGAAGTAATCTTTAATTCCAAATTAAGTAGTATCCAAATTTGTATAAATCGCTTGACTTTCCGCACCATTAAAATAAAAATGGGGAGACACTCCCCCCCATTTTATAATCTGAACTAATCATTTATTTCAAAATAAGTTTAATAAGTTTAGTATCGGTTGGCGAAATACAGTTAACAATGTATAAGCCTTCTTTCAAGCCATTAAGATCCATAGAAACTATGCTATCGTAGGATTCAATGGCAAAAACCATTTGTCCTAGAGCATTATAAACTTCGAAGTAGTAATATTCTCCTGGGTTATCAATATAAACCTTGCCTTTAGACGGGTTTGGATATAAGTTTATAGATTTGCTATTCTCTGTTATCTCTAATGATGAAACTAATGTTATCGTTAAATCTGCACCATTATCAGCACCAACAATTTCAGGATCATCAGAAATAACACGAATACGATAAGCTGTTCCGCTTGGTGTTCCAGCAGGAATATTTGCTGTAATTGTACCGTCTGCTGTTGCTACTAGAGTCCCTATTACAGTTGGCAAAACAAAACTTCCAGATGCGTCAGAAAGAAATGCAGTAAATACGTTTCCAGAATTAAATGTTCCTGTAATAGTATAAGGTACATCTACAGAAGCTGATGCAGTAGTCGTAACT
>JAQUBO010000023.1 GCA_028686735.1 Bacteroidales bacterium | reverse complement strand
TTTATTAATTATTTTTGTTTAAGTAGCAAACTACTGCTTAAAAGCAAGGTCTGACGCAAAAGCTATAATACTCTTATTGTCAAACAATTATTAGTTACTTGTTTTTTTTACATCCTTATTTAACACAAAACTTTATCAATGCATAAAATTAGTAATATTTATGGGTCTTCAAAATTTTTTTTTAAATTTTTTTAATTTATTTCATTTGGTTGTAATAATCAGGTAGTAATCAGTTAATAAATAGCATTATTTAGACAAAACGTTTTGATGTTTGATTGTATGCTTTTGACTTTCAAATGCTTATGAAAAGTGTGATTTTTAGTTGTCTAAATTAAAGGCTTTGAACGCTAGCTATTGAAAAACTGTTTTTAGTAAACCTGTTCTGTACTAAGCTAATCTCATTTGTTCTGTCTGTCGAGTAAGCCGACAGACAAGTTGAAACCGAGTAACTTTATATAAAAAACTTTACATTGCCACTAATTATTTTTCCCGGTCTCTACTTGCCCACTTTCATAATTATATTCTGAGCCTCCTAAAGAATGTGGTATCGAGAAAACTACTAACATCGAAACGGCAGCCATAATTATTGCCCACTTTCTATCTTTTTTAAAATTTAATATTATTGCTAATACCCAAATAATAAGGGCAATTAAAGTTTTATTGTCGGTAAAATCTTTTCCAATTGGCCAACCTGTCCAATAATCTCCAAAAGCATAATTTTGCATTATTGGCCCCAAAATAAACCCTCCAATAATTAAAGTAATAACTGTTAAATATGAAAAAAGACGGTAATTACCAGTTTTGAGCAATATTGAAAAAAGACTAACCAAGCTAAATAGCATTGCTGCAAACATTGCTAGAATATGAGGTATTAAAATATAATCAGGGACTTGTCCTTTAAACCGTATTATTGCAGAATTATTATCAGTTTGCATTATTTTCCGCCCATTTTTAAATAATATTATATAATACTGTAATTTTCCTGCTGGTGGTTGATCTGGCAGCACTACTTTCCAACTTTCTATCTCTTTTTTAAAAGGCTTGATAGTATTTTCTGAGATTATTGGATATTTATGAAAACATATTACTGCGGAATCGAACGCTTCTGAGACAGGAATTTCGACAAATGTTTGTTCGCCAATACTTGCCGATCGGATTAATTTCATTTTATAATCTTTATCACCAGGGATTTCTGATATTTTTAGCGGGTATGTAGGTCCGCTCTGCCTTTGATAAATAGAGGCTCCGACAGTTAATAAAATTGCCAATGCCCAGACAAAAAATTTCCTCATATATTTTTTTTAAAAGTCTATTCTTATTTCAATAATCTCTTCGTTTCTATTTATTTTTATTATGGTTTTTTGCCCAGTTTCTAATTCGGACATGGCATGCATATATTCATAAATTCCGCCAATATTTTTATCTCCGATTTGAATTATTTTATCTCCTTTTAAAATTCCTGAATTGTCAGCGATTCCTCCTGGGCTTATTCCATCAACCCGTAGTCCATCAGAATTTCGCGAAGTCATATCTGGCATTATCCCAAGTTTCACTTTCATTTCCCCTCCATGACGGGCTTTTTGTGATTGTTTAGATTGTACAAAATCAAGGCTTAAATGTGGGTTTGAGATTTTATCTATTAGTAAAATAGATAAATTTGTAATATTTAATAATCCATTAAAATTTATTTTAGTAATATCATCAAAAGGTGTATGATAGTCGGTATGCATGCCTGTATTAAAAAATAATACTGGTATTTTTTCTGAGTAAAATGATGCTTGATCAGATCCTGACAATCCGCCCCCACCAGCATTTATTTTTAAAGATTCGGTTTGTAGCAAATTAAGAACGGAATCAAATTGACTTGCACTTGTGGCTCCCATTATTGATAATCCTGTATCCCCTAATCGTCCTACCATATCATAATTTAACATGCATTTAATTTTTGAAATTGTGTCAGGCATATTTTCCACAAAATGTTTACTCCCAAGTAAGCCTTGTTCTTCAGCACCAAACAACACAAAAGCAATATTTACTTCTGGGCTGTGTTTTGAGTAATATTCTGCAAGCATCATTACAACTGCCACCCCCGAAGCATTGTCATCAGCACCACTATGGATTTTATGCAACTCTGGTTTTCTTGACCCAGATCCGTATCCACCAAAGCCTAAGTGATCATAATGTGCTCCAATTACAATCCAGTCATCAGATGTCTCTGAAGTTATAAACCCTGCAATATTATAGGTTTTCCCTATTTTTTCACTTGTTTTTATTTTAAGTTCCAAATTAAGCATTATTTGTTCCGAAGATAAAAACTCAAAAAGAGCTGTATCGTATTTGTTTCCCGAATATCCTTCTTGTTGTGATAATTTAGTAAGTGTATTTCTACTTATTTGAATTACTGGCAAGGATAATTTAGACGAAGACCTATTGTATTTAAATGGATAAAACTCTGTGTTAAATCCTAAGTCGGTATCGGCCACTAAGATTAGTGCTCCAGCACCACGTTCGAGAGCCATAATCCCAATTTTTATTAGCGTTCGATACTGTATATCTTTGTTTTCAGAATTTTCTAATCTATATAAAATACATTTTCCATCAACAAATAAACTCGTATCTTGAAGGTCTTTAACATATATAATTTCTGTTGTTGTCTCAATGTTTCCTGTAAATGTAAATGGAGTATAATCTTGTTCGGCTATTAATTCTTTGTTGTTAATCCTTACAAAAGAATCTGAATTAAGTAAAATATCTGTTGTAATTTCAAAATCCTGTAAATAAGTAGGCCAAAATCTATCGAGATTGAATTTATCTAGATTATTACTTAAAAACTTAGCTGCTTTAAAGTCCTCGTGTGTACCAGCTAGTCTTCCTTCCAGACTATCGCTAGCTAGCGTCTCAATTACATATTTACCCGTTGAAATGTTTTGTCCATTGAGCTTACTGGAAAAAGCAATAAAGAAAAAGATTAAAAGACCTAAAAATGTTTTCATTTGTTTAAATTGTTAATTGTTTTGCATAATCAAAATCTTAAAAACAAAACACATTATTGATGATTATGTTTATTGTTACTAAGGTTTAATATTAAGGACAAATACGTTTTTTCGTTTACTACCTTCTGACTTCCAATTTAGGTCATCTACTTTTGTTGTATCGCCACTTTGTATAAAGCTGATCTCTTGCACTAGTTTTAAAAAATCTGAAGGTTTATTCTTTAAAATTAAGTTTTTAGATTGAAATACTAGTACTTTTTCATCGGGTTCAGCAACCACTTCAAAACCGCCGTTATTGGAAGTACGACATAATATAACCATATCTTTGTCAGTATTATTAGTGCAATAGAATGTTGTGTCAACCACTAAAGCTCCTGTTCCAATAAAGAGAGCGGACAGCGAAAATAAAATTCCTATTATTATTTTAAGTGTTTTATTCATTTGTTATTAATTATTTCCATTTAAACGTTTCTTCATAAACCGATATGTTATCCATATTATCCTTTACAACCACTTTTAAAACATTATTTTCTAAAGTAGATAAATCTGATTTAAAAGAATGTCGTATTCGACTGTTGCGTGGCATATATTTAGCAAGGACCCAATCTCCATTTATGTACATGTCATAATCAGCAATTCCCGAAAAATTATCTTCGATTTTTAGTTCAATATAGGAAGAGTTTTTCATATTTTTATTTCTCGATATATTTATAGGAGTGATTTTTGGCGGAATTGTATCTACCCAAAGGTAAAATTGCCCAAAAAACGACGATGAGGTCGAAATATTGTTTTGGTAAACTTTAGATTTAATATATTGGGGCTTGCCTTCTCTTTCACGAACTATAAATGTTTTATCTAAATAATTAAGATGTTTATCATCAACAAAAAAGCTAATTTTAAAGTCCTTTTTTAATGGGATATGCTCTTCGCCGAGCTTATATACTGCTGAATATTTACCATCTTTTAATTTAATAAACTGTACTACTTCGTTTTTAAAAAGAGCTGCAGAATCAATTTCGACACGGCAAGCTTTATCAATTAAAACATTTGTTTTATTCCATTTTATTGAGTTTTCTTGTTCTTGTATATGACTATAGTCTGCCTCTACCCCAGAAATTGCAAACTCAACTATCGATTTATTATTTGCATAATCAGAAATTTCGATTTTTATTTTTACGTTTTCACCTACAGGCACATCAAATATACCGTCATTTATTGATAAAGGATAAATCATCAAATCATTATTTGGCTCGATATACAATTTATGGACATGTAACTTATTATTTAGCAATTCATCATAATCAAACATGCTATTCTTACAAGTTTGCTTACTAAAGTCTAATTTATCGACAAGAGAGTAATAAATTAGTTCATTATTTACAAATAACTTTACTGTTTTTGCACCATACCTATTTGAAGTTCCATTCATCCTATCCACATATCCCAACCCAATACCAATAGTGCTGGCTGCGTTAATACTGTATATAGGAGTATAAATACCCTCGGAGTTTTTCTTTAGTTTTGTCTTATATTTAGTTTTGTTGTTATTTATAGTAGAAATGTCAGATAATGGATAAACAAAAAGAGATGTAATTTCTGGAGCAATATCATCTTTAACATGATACAGTGTCTCTAACACATTAATTGGGTTTTGAGTGTCAGTTTCTCTTATTTCGAAATGTAAATGAGGACCTTCAGAATGACCAGTGTTACCACTATAAGCAATTGTTTGTCCGCGATTAAAAACAAACAAATTATCTGGTAATAGAGTGTCTATTGAAAAAGATTGTTTTTCATACTGCAGTTTTTCAACAAAGTCTTCGATTTCTGGAGTAAAACGACTTAGATGAGCATAAACACTTGTGTAATTGTTTGGATGATTAACATAAAGAGCAAGACCATATCCCCATGGAGAAACCAATATTCGAGACACATATCCTTCAGCTACACAAACAACATCTTTGCCCTCTGTATAGGTCCTATAATCAATGCCAGTATGAAAATGTGCATTACGAGGCTCCCCAAAATTTCCTGATAAAGAAGAATTAATGCGTAAAGGACTAACAAAATAATGTTTATAATTTTCTACTTGGCAAAATACATTCCCAAATAAGCTAATAGCAATAAAAAAAGCAATGATTTTATTTAATATCATACCTAAATATAAATTATTTTGCAAAACTAACATCTTAATATTGCTTTTGAAAAAAAAATACGTTATTTTTGTATTGTAGATAATTTATTAATAATGAACGAAGAATATAATAAGGTATTGCAGAAATTGAATGAAAACATTGCAAATGTGATATTATTATATAATAAAGAAAAAGAACATTGTAATGAGTTATCAAAAGAAGTGAGAATGTTAAATGAAGAATTAAATATATATAAAAATAAATATAAAGAAATTGATAATAAATATGAGAATTTAAAATTGGCAAAAGCTATAAACAGCGAAGTTGGGGATAGTGAAGCCAAAATTAAATTAAACAGAATAATACGGGAAATTGATAATTGTATTGCTCTTTTGAACAAATAAATTAATGGATAATAAGTTAATAATAAATATAAGTATTGCAGAACGTGTATATCCTATCAGTATCACGCGAGGAGACAGCAAGAGGGAGGAACTGGTAAGAAAAGCTTCGCAATCTATTAACGACTCAATAATGGCATATAAAAAGCAAGGATACAAAAATAAAGATGAACAAGATTATCTTGCAATGACGGCCATGACATTTGTGGTTAAAATGATGGAGAATGAAGCGAAAGGAGATATCACACCAATTATTAACGAATTAAAAAAAATGAACTTTTCACTTGAAGAAGTGTTAGATAAAGAGTAAACGTTCTTTCAAATATAATAGGTAATTAACATATTGCCCGTATTGATTCTTTAGAAGTTGTGAAACTCAACACTAACAAAATTAGGACAAAGTTCAGTTTTTGGACGACAGGCCTTAATTAATGCTGTCCGCAGCATTAAATCGCTTAGGCGATCATTGGAAGTCGAATATTAATTGGCCGTCCTACCCATGTTCATACTGGGGTTTCTTTAACACTAGAGGATTTGATACGGGCTTTTTTTATTTTTTAATTAATTAAATTTATGGATACAATAGCGATAATTATTTTAGTAGCATGCTTTATTGGTGGTGGAGTGATCTCTTACTTTTTGTGGGGTGTAGCACTAACAAAAAAGAAAAAGAAAATAATAGAAGAAGGAATTGCAGAAGCCGAAGTTGCAAGAAAAGAGAAAAATTTACAAGCGAAAGAAAAGTTTTTGCAACTAAAGACCGAGCATGAAAAACTAAGCAACGAAAGAAATCAAAAAATTCAAGTTGCAGAAAATCGGATAAAACAACGAGAAACAAGTTTAAACCAAAAAGCTGAAGAAACACAAAGGCTGAAAAAAGAAATCGAAATTATTAGAGACAATTTGGATAAACAGCTTGAACACGTTGAAAGACGAGATGAGGAACTTAATAAAATGATTCAAGAACAAATTACAAAACTTGAAGACATTTCAGGCTTATCAGCTGAAGAAGCTAAAAAAGAGTTATTAGAGTCATTAAAAGAAAATGCACAATCTGAGTCGATTGGTCTTATAAACGAAATTATTGACGAAGCCAAAATGACTGCAAATAAGGAGGCTAAGAAAATTGTTCTTGAAACAATACAAAGAGTAGCCACCGAAACTGCAATAGAAAATGCGGTTACTGTTTTTCATATTGATAGTGATGAGCTTAAAGGTCGTATAATCGGACGAGAAGGGCGAAACATTCGAGCATTAGAAGCTGCAACAGGAGTTGAAATAATTGTTGACGATACTCCCGAAGCAATTCTATTGTCGGCTTTTGACCCTGTGCGGCGAGAAATTGCCCGATTGGCTCTGCACCAACTAATAACAGACGGGAGAATACACCCTGCAAGAATCGAAGAGGTGGTTAATAAAACACGAAAGCAAATAGAAGAGGAAATTGTCGAAGTAGGTAAACGCACAAGTATTGACCTTGGAGTACATGGCCTACACCCAGAACTTGTACGAATGATTGGGAAAATGAAATATCGTTCTTCTTATGGACAAAATTTACTACAACACTCACGTGAAGTGGCAAATTTATCAGCTCTTATGGCCTCCGAATTAGGACTAAATCCAAAACTTGCTAAAAGAGCTGGATTACTTCATGATATTGGGAAGGTTTCGGACGAAGAGCCAGAATTACCACACGCAATTTATGGTATGAAACTTGCTGAAAAATTTAAAGAAAAACCCGAAATTTGTAATGCAATAGGTGCACATCACGACGAAGTAGAAATGACTAGTCTTATTTCTCCTATTGTGCAGGTTTGTGATGCTATCTCTGGTGCTAGACCTGGTGCTAGACGTGAAATTGTTGAATCATACATTAAACGACTTAAGGAATTAGAAGCTTTGGCACTTTCTTATCCTGGAGTATTAAAAACTTATGCTATTCAAGCTGGGCGAGAATTGAGAGTTATCGTAGGAAGCGAAAAAATTACAGATGCTGAATCAGAAAAATTAAGCTACGAAATTGCTAAAAAAGTTCAAGATGAAATGACATACCCAGGACAAGTTAAAATTACGGTTATTAGAGAAACTCGTTCTGTTAATTATGCCAAATAAATTAAATAATAAAATAATTCAAAATTCAAGAGTATTGGTAACCGGTGGAGCAGGCTTTATCGGTTCCAATATTATCAGAAAACTAATAAAACAAAACAATACAATAGTTTGTCTTGACAATCTTTCAACAGGAAAACTAAAAAATATAGAAGAATATTTAAGTTTAGATAATTTTATTTTTGTAAATAAGGATATTAGAGATATTGAGGTATGTCAAGAGGTCTGCAAAGATGTTGATATAGTCTTGCATCAGGCTGCATTAGGCTCTGTACCAAGGTCGATAAACGACCCAATTACAACTAATAGCGTAAATATTACTGGTTTTTTGAATATACTTACAGCAGCCCGCGATAATAACGTAAAACGCTTTGTTTATGCTGCAAGCTCCTCAACTTACGGAGATTCCAAAAACCTGCCTAAAACAGAAAATGTTATTGGCAATCCGCTTTCGCCTTATGCTATTACAAAATATGTAAATGAACTGTATGCCAAAGTTTTTAGTGATCTTTATGGAATTGAAACAATAGGATTACGCTATTTTAATGTTTTTGGACAAAATCAAGACCCTGATGGTGCCTATGCAGCCGTTTTTCCTAAATTTATTAAAGCTCTTATTAATCACGAAGCACCTATTATTCATGGAGACGGAACGCAATCACGTGATTTTACTTATATTGCAAACGTTGTTCAAGCTAACGAATTAGCGGCCACTACTAATAATCCAAATGCTATAAATACGGTATTTAACGTTGCTTATGGGGAACAAAATACTTTAAATGAACTAACTAAGGAACTAATAAAAGGTTTAGCACAATTTGATCCTAGCATTGCGAGTATTAAACCTGAGTTTGGATTAAACAGAAAAGGAGATATTAAAAACTCTCTTGCCTCAATACAAAAAGCACAAAATCTTTTGGGGTATAACCCCCAATATGATGTCCACAAAGGATTAAAAGAGGCTATCAAATGGTATTATGAAAATTTAAAATAAATAGACACTTAATTTTTTAAAAATAATCAACAATCTCCTCATAAATCGTTCCCCAATCTTCCCATTCTAAATAATTTATATTAGAATTATGCCATAAAAGTACAAAATCGCCAGTGTACTTTCGGGTTATATCAATTAGTTTTTTACTTTTAGACAAAAACTCCTTTTGTTGATTACATTCTCGTCTTAATCCTATATCCATTAAGATTAATGGTCTTTCTTTTAAATCTAACTTTTTCCTTAAAACTACATCATAAATGCTATATTTCTGACAGATGCCAGCTCTAAAACCAGCATGAGAATTAAAACCAATTGTAGAGTCAACTTTCATGTCATGTTTGTCCCAAATTTGCCAAGTTAAAGGGTTTTTAAACATTAAGAAATGTTGTCTGCCTTCATTAACACTACTAGTACAAACAGAATTTAACAAATCTAGCTCTGCCTTAAATATTGTTTCGTTATTGTAAGTTTCTAACGAAGGATGTATCCCAATAAGGTGTTCTCTTTCTATAATTGATGCTATTTGTTTTTTTACTTTATCTTGTAAAATACCATATTGCTTATCTCTACTCTTTCTTTTTTCTGGAATAAAATAAAATCTAGCTTTAATCGATTTCGACTCAGCAATATCCATTAAATAATCGAAAGTGTTAAACGGGTCTTTTTGTTTTTTTAAGAGATATGCATAATATCCTGAAGTTAACTTGTAAAACCTACTTATGCTACGTCTTTTAAATATTTCTCCACCAGCAGACTTAATATACTTGATAACAGTATCATATTTCGAAAAGAAATCCACATCATGTGTTAAAAAATACTCAGTTTGTTTGTTTTTTCTATTTAGCTTTAAATCAAATAGAGTAAAAATATTCCATAAAAACTCTACATACTCATTTACAATTGGTCTTTGATAAAAATCATATTTTATAGCCAACATTTTGTTTTCATCTGGGCGACTATATCTATCTTTACTAACACAAGCAATTTCTTCCCATCTTGAGAGCATAAAAAACACAGAGGCAATAATATCTACACCAATTAATGCACTGTTCTGATTAATTTCCAAATTCTGATCGCCATACAGGATTGGGATATTCCCCTCTACACATAAATCTGATTTTAAATATTTTATTTTATCTGGTACAAAATCAGAATTATTATAATATTCTACATTTTCATCAAATCTGGTAAAGAAATTATCATTAATAATTATTACTTTATCTCCCGATTTTAGTTGATAATTAGGACTCTCATGATATTTAACTCTATATTCTATTCCAAGTATCTCATTAAACAAGATATCAAAGACATAGTTTTTTTCATTTAAAAACTTTGGTTGAAAAGAAACTTCTAGCATAAGTCTTGTTTAGATTAAAAAGTTAGACAAACAAAACTAACAATAAAAACTTACAATTTTCATTTAATCACACTCTCTATTCTATTTTTTTTAACTTTGTGCAAATAATATTATTACTTTGATCATAAATAAATGATACCTGAGCAAGTGAGAAAAATATTAAAGAATACGACCTTTAAAAGTGTAACAACATTAGTATCTGGTACTGCAATTGCTCAGCTAATACTCATAAGTTTTCAATTAATCTTACGCAGACAATATTCACCCGAGATTTTTGGTACTTTTGGAGTATATATGAGCATTGTTGGGATACTTGTGATTTTATCTACTTTACGATATGATCTTGCAGTAGTTTTGCCAAAACACGATAAAACTGCTAATAGCTTATTGGTTGCTGGAGTTCTTTTATCATTAAGCATTAACATAATTTTATTTGTGCTTGCCTTAATATTTAGAGACAATTTAGTTAGTTTGATTGGTTTCTCCGAAAAATATAAGAACTGGATTTTTTTCATTCCTATAAGTACATTTTTATTTAGTTCTTATCAGATGATAAATTATTGGCTTACACGTAAAGGAGCTTTTAAATCTATTGCTACTAATAAAATATTTAGACGCGGTTTCGAAGGTGTTACACAAACAGGATTTGGTTTTTTAGCAAAAAGTAAAGGTTTAATATTTGGAGATATCTTTGGAAATATTATTAATATTATATCTGGCATAAAGCAAGCCTCAAAAAATGGTTTTACATTTAAAGGAGTGAGCCCAGTTCATATTAGATACTCATTAAAGCGTTATCGTAATTTTCCAAAATATCAAGCACTACCAGCATTACTTAATACCGCAAGTATATTATTACCAATTTTTTTAATTAATAAATATTTTGATCACGAAACAGCAGGCTACTTTGATTTAAGTCGTCAAATACTAGCCGTACCAATTGCTTTTATCACAGCAGCTTTGTCGCAAGTATTACTAAAAGAATACAGCGATAGAATAATAAACAAACAAAAATTAAAAACCAATATTTTAAAAACTGCAGGTTTATTAACAATATTGATTTTACCTTTTTTGATAATTATTATACTTTTTGGAGAAGAGTTATTTGGATTTGTATTTTCATCTGTATGGACACAGTCGGGCGTGTTTTCAGCAATCTTAGTCCCTGCATTTGCTGTTCAATTTATTGTTTCGCCCCTAAGCATTAGTTTTACAGTATTAGAAGAGCTTAAAATCTTAGCAATATGGCAAATTGCATATTTTATCTTAATTTTATGTCTTTTCTTTTTTACAGGATTAAGTATCGAAAAGTTTTTAATTATTTTTACAATTATTAATATTTTGTCCTATTTAATATATTTTATCCTAATTTTGCATGTTTGTAACAAATATGACAAGACAATATCTTAATATCTTTATGTTAACAAAAATACTATCAAACAAACATATACATCTAGGTGCTTTTATATTCTTTTACCTTTTTCTTATTTATGAATATATTGTTTTTATAATTCCTTTTTTTGGTGATAAAGGTTTTATGATGGTGCCAGAGATAGAGAAAATAATTATTGGAACTTTACTTTTCATATTACTATCCATAAAATTATTTGTTCTACGCCAACCCTCACATTTTATTTATGCTCTTAGCTTATTTGCAGCAATGGGCTTTTGCATTCCCTCAATAATCATGTATCAATTTGGAGGCATTACTCTTCTTATTCCGTTATTTGCAATTGTTTTTGTACTTTTTTTAACCAGCAATTATTTGAATACTCCGTCTATTAAGTCAATAAATATAAAATTTAAAGATCAAAAATATATTCTTCTTATTTTAACAGTTTTGTTAATTATTCCTTTTGTGCTTACTTATGGGATAAGCTTTAATAAATCTGTTTTTTCGTTTGGAAAGGAAATATACGAAGTTAGAGCTGCTGCAAAACTGCATAGTAATATTTTTACCTCATACTTTTTTGGTCCTTTAACCAAAGTATTATTACCCTCACTTATTATTTACGGGTTACTTAGAAAAAATAAACTTTTATGGATTTCTGGAATTGTATTGATGCTTTATATATTTATGATAAATCCTCATAAATCGGTATTTCTATCAATATTTGTAGTTTTAGCATTCTATTTTTTTAAAGATTATAGAGCTAAAGCTGGCACAATGGTATTAGGCATAGTTTTTTTGTTGGTTGCAACAACTATATTTACAAAATTTACAGGCAATATTTTGCCAGAATCTATTTTTGTGCGCCGAATGTTTTTTCTACCAGTATATATAAGTGATCATTATTTTACGTTTTTCAATAACAATCATATCTATTTATCACATAGTATTTTAAATCCACTTATGGAGTATCCTTACAGTTTAGATCCAGCTATGCTAATGGGTGATCATATATACAACAATCCCTTGACCAGTTGTAATACAGGTATAATTGGGGATGGGTATATGAATTTTGGTATTATTGGCTGTATTGTTTTTACTTTTATCACAGCAATTGTTTTAAGATTTTTAGATGCCTTAAATATGCACCATTCATTTTTTGGAATAAGTTTTTTATTCCTTGTATTGTTTCTTAATAGTGCATTTTTTACAATTTTGTTAACGCATGGAGGCTTGTTTTACATTTTAATTGGTATTTTCTTTTTCAAAAATACCAATTCAGAATTAAAATAAATTATTTAAATCATATCTTTACAACATACATCGACAAACTGAGTTTCTTTTGCAGCTTCGAGTGTATTAAGTAATAAAGCAAGTCTAGTCATTGGTCCAACTCCTCCTGGAACAGGAGTAATAAAGGAGCACTTTTCAGCAACATTTTCAAAATCAACATCCCCAGCGAGCTTAAATCCGCTTTTTGTTTTGTCAGATTTTATTCTTGATGTTCCAACATCAATAACAACAGCACCTTTTTTTACCATATCAGCAGTAACAAATCCAGGTTTTCCAATCGCAACAATAAGAATATCTGCAGAAGCACACATCTCTTTAATGTTATTAGACCCACTGTGTAAAACTGTAACAGTAGAATTTATTTTCTTTTGCGACATTAAAACACTCATAGGACGA
The DNA here is from genome assembly GCA_028686735.1 of Bacteroidales bacterium. Classification (GTDB taxonomy): domain Bacteria; phylum Bacteroidota; class Bacteroidia; order Bacteroidales; family ML635J-15; genus Bact-19. The sequence continues at coordinate 17,107 of JAQUBO010000023.1, read as the reverse complement.
CCAACAATATTACTACGCCCCAAGACTACACAATGTTTTCCTGAAGTTTCAATATTGTATCTTTTTAACAAAATTTTTATTCCTAAAGGTGTTGCAGAAATAAAAGTAGGTAATCCTTCCATCATTTTACCAACATTTGTAGGATGAAACCCATCTACATCTTTTTTTGGATCAATGGCTTCTAGTACTTTGTTCTCATCAATATGAGAGGGTAATGGTAATTGAGCAATAAAGCCATCAACATTATCATCTTGATTGAGTTTTTCGATAGTCGCTAACAGTTCTTTTTCTGTAACATCATCTTCAAAACGGATAAGCGATGACTCAAAACCGACCTCTGCACAATCTTTCATTTTAAAATTAACATAAGACTCGCTACCGCCATCATGTCCAACTAAAATAGCAACTAAATGTGGAGGTTTTCCCCCATTTTTGATTATTTTGTTCACTTCTAAACTTATCTCTGCTTTTATTTCACTTGCTACTTGTTTGCCATCAATTAATATCATTTTTACAATATTCTAAATTAGTATTTACATTTTAATATCTTCCAATTACTTAGTTTCGAGTTTTGTTTACTAAAACTTATAAGGTGGTCTATGGTTCTTTACAATCCGAAATATCTTTAAGTTCCCTATCTCTGTTTATCTCGATCTTTTCATCATTCTTTTTTGATTTTTATTTGAAGTCATTTTTTTCATCATTTTTTTTGTTTCATCAAATTGTTTTAAAATTCGATTTACTTCGGGTACACTAGTTCCGCTACCTTCGGCAATTCTTTTTCGGCGACTTCCGTTAATTATTGCAGGTTCTTCGCGTTCGGCAGGTGTCATCGAATGTATAATTGCTTCAATACCTTTAAAAGCATCATCATCAATATCCATATTCTTGATTGCTTTCCCAAGACCTGGTATCATTCCAGCTAAATCTTTAATATTTCCCATTTTCTTTATTTGTTGTATTTGGGAAAGGAAATCATCAAAATTAAATTGATTTTTGGCAATTTTTTTTTGGAGTTTTCGAGATTCTTCTTCATCAAATTGCTCTTGAGCTTTTTCGACTAAAGAAACGATATCCCCCATACCTAGAATTCTGTCGGCCATCCGTTCTGGATGAAAAACATCAATAGCGTCCATTTTTTCGCCAGTACCAATAAACTTAATAGGTTTATCAACAACCGAGCGAATAGATAAAGCCGCTCCACCTCTAGTATCACCATCAAGTTTAGTAAGTATCACACCGTCAAAATCGAGTCGAGAATTAAATTCTTTGGCAGTATTAACGGCATCCTGTCCAGTCATAGAGTCAACAACAAAAAGAATTTCTTGAGGGTTAACAGCTTTTTTTATGTCCCCAATCTCTTTCATCATTTCTTCATCAACTGCAAGTCGTCCAGCAGTATCAATAATTACCAAATCATGACCATAGGTTTTAGCGTGTTTAACTGCATTTTGGGCAATCTTAATGGGATTTAAGTTTCCTTCTTCTGAATACACCTTAATTCCTATTTGTTCGCCAAGCACTTTTATCTGCTCAATAGCAGCCGGACGATACACATCACCTGCAACAAGCAAAGGGTTTTTCCCCTTTTTTGTTTTAAGCATATTTGCCAGCTTTCCACTAAATGTCGTTTTACCCGAACCTTGTAATCCCGACATTAGAATAATTGCAGGACTTCCTTTTGTGTTAATCTCGACTGCGGTACCACCCATAAGTTTTGCCAATTCCTTATGAACAATCTTTACCATTAACTGATTGGGTTTTAGTGATTTAATCACATCCTGCCCCATTGCTTGGTCTTTTACATCATCGCAAAATGATTTAGCTGTTTTGTAATTAACGTCTGCATCAAGTAAAGCACGCCTAACATCCTTAAGAGTCTCAGCAATATTAACCTCTGTAATTTTACCTTCGCCTTTTAGCAGTTTAAACGATCTCTCGAGCCTTTCTGATAAGTTTTCAAACATATATACTTCAATAATTTGTTATATTCTCCACAAAAATAATAAATTTTGCTATTATGCAGTTTTTTTTTATCTTTGATTACAAAATTTTCAAGTTTATAAAAAGTTTATTTTCATTTTCTTAACTTACTAACAAATTAAAACTATACAAAATTATGAGAAAAACAATTCTTTTTTTATACGTAGCAGTATTCTGCTTTTCTGTTATTGCTTGCAATAATGACACTCAAACAAAAAGTACAGATACCAATACAAACGAAGAAGTAACAGAAGAAGTCAGCCCCGAAGAACTTGCGAGAATTACACCAGAAGACATAAATCTTAATACACCTGTACCTGTAGCATCTCTTTATAATTCATTTTTTGAATGGCGAGAAAAAGAAGTTGTAATTGCGGGTTATGTAAAAATGTACATGGATTCGGCGATTCTCGAACAAACTGTAGAAATAATTGGAGAGCCTGACTCAAAAGATATTTTATTTAAATGCAAATTTGAAGAGGAACTCAATCGCAATGTCAAAAAAGATGATATTGTAATAATCAAAGGAGTTATTGCAAAAAAAACATATTATGGAATAGAGCTAAGTCAATGTAAGTTTATTGGCATAAACGATGATGTTGCTGACACAAAAGATATTAACCCTTATAAATTGCCAGAAGAACCAGTGCTTGCTTCTAGTCTATATAATGCTTACAATTCTTGGGATGGGGTCGAAATTACTGTTATAGGAAATTATAATAGTACTACAACCTCAACACTAAAAGACAATGTTATATGGAGAATTGATTTAGAAGATCCCGAGTCTGGAGTAAATAAAATCGGTTGCAATATGAAATCAGAACCAGATAATGATTATTTAAAAAACAATAGAAGTGATGTTAAAATTCGTGGCATAATAAAAGGCGAGTCTTTTGGTCGTGTACTGATGGAAGAGTGTGAGATGGTTGATTAAATCGGTTGTTCAGTGTTTTCTAGATATTTTGATATTCGAAAAAAGAATATTAAAATCTTTAGACAGCTTAGCGGTTGAACGCTTGGTCAGTATCTAGTTTAAATTTTAATATGTTATAAATCATTTTTTAAGAAAATTAACAATAATTTTAGTATTAAAATTTTTTATATCAGATAAAAAACATCATTTTTGTTAAAATAAGAATTATCAATTTAAAAAAAATAAAAGCTATGTCAAACACAGAAAAAAGAAGTTCTCAAGAATTTATTGACCTTGAAGCAAAGTACGGTGCACATAATTACCATCCGCTACCAGTAGTATTGGATAGAGGCGAAGGACCATTAGTATGGGATGTTGAAGGAAAACAATATTTTGATTTTTTAAGTGCATATTCAGCAGTTAATCAAGGTCATTGTCATCCTAAAATTATTAAAGCCTTAACAGATCAAGCTCAAAAATTAACACTTACATCAAGAGCCTTTTATAACTCCACTTTAGGAGATTACGAAAAATATATTACTGAATATTTTGGTTACGACAAAGTTTTACCAATGAACACAGGTGCCGAGGCAGATGAAACTGCACTTAAACTTTGCCGCAGATGGGGGTATGATGTAAAAGGAATTGCAGAAAATCAAGCCAAAATTATTGTTTGTGAAGGAAACTTTCATGGACGTACAATTACTATAATTTCAATGTCAACTGACCCAGATTCAAGAGGCGGGTTTGGTCCTTATACTCCTGGTTTCGAGATTGTTCCTTATAACGATTTAGATGCATTAGAAAAAGCATTAGAAGACCCTAATGTTGCTGGATTTTTAGTTGAGCCTATTCAAGGTGAAGCTGGCGTTTATGTTCCTGAAGATGGATATTTGAAAAAAGCTTATGAGCTTTGTAAATCGAAGAATGTTTTATTTATCGCTGACGAAGTTCAAACTGGTATCGCAAGAACTGGTAAACTCCTTGCTTGTGATCATGAAGGTGTACGCCCAGACATTCTAATTCTTGGGAAAGCTCTTTCAGGTGGTGTTATTCCTGTTTCTGCTGTTCTTGCTGATGATGAGATTATGTTAACAATCAAACCAGGCGAACACGGATCTACTTTTGGGGGATTCCCACTTGCTGGCAAAGTTGCTGTTGCTGCTCTTGAAGTCGTTAGAGAAGAAAAACTTGCCGAAAGAGCAGAATATCTTGGCAAAATCTTCCGCAAAGAAATGAGCAGTATTAAATCAGATATGATTGAATTAGTTAGAGGTAAAGGTTTATTAAATGCTGTCGTAATACACAACAAACCTGGAAAAACGGCTTGGGATATTTGCGTTAGAATGAAAGAATTAGGCGTTTTAGCAAAACCAACTCATGGTAATATTATTAGATTTGCTCCTCCAATAGTTATTACCGAAGAGCAACTTTATGAAGGCATCGAATTAATTAAAAAAGCATTTAAAGAATTTGAATAAAATAATTTTTCTCAAAAACTGCCGTTATTGTCTTAGTAAGATAAATGTGCGGCAGTTTTTTTATTAATTTAATTAGTTTGGGTTTACCGATGAGAAACCTTGCGATTGGAGACATTCACGGATGTTACTCCACTTTCAGTAAATTACTGGACAAAATTAACTTGTCCAAAGATGACAACCTCTATTTGCTTGGCGATATGGTCAACAGAGGAACAAATAGTAGCAAAGTCTTAGATTTGATAATTAATCTGCAAAAAGAAGATTACAATGTTTTTCCAATACGCGGAAACCACGAACAATTATTACTAAATTTACTTGACGAAAGTCCGAAAATAAGACATAAATACCTAAAATATTACAAATCTGCTGACTTGTTTAATTCAAAAGACACATTAAAAAAGCGATATTTAAAACTTCTGAACGATATGCCTTTCTATCTGTCGAACGACAACTCTATTTTCGTTCATGCAGCTTTAGATCTCAGTCGTGATGATATTTTTGATAATAAGGATTTTATGCTTTACTCACGATATCAGCGTGGCGGAATAAAAAATCTTAACGGCAAAAGACTTTTCCATGGTCATGTGGCAACAAATATTAAAATAATAAGAAATAGCGTTTCGCAAAAGGAAGCAATAATCGGTATCGACAACGGATGTATTTATGCACGTAACAGAAAAGGTTTTGGAAGATTACTCTGTATAGATACTGATAGTCTTGAGATTATTTCGGTAAAAAATATCGAATAAATGGATGAAAGCAAAAAAATACGCGAACAAATAAAGCAAGGTGAAGGTCCGCATCTTGATTTCAAACACAGTATAAACGATTCTAAAAAAATTGCTCGTTCACTTTCGGCATTTGCAAATACAGAAGGCGGTACCTTACTTATCGGGGTAAGAGATAATGGAAGTATTGCAGGTGTTAAATCAGACGAAGAATATTATATGATAGAAACTGCTTCGCTTGTGTTTTGCAAACCAAATGTTGAATTTACACACAAAACATGGAATGTAGAAGGCAAAAATGTTTTAGAAATAAATGTTGAACCTGGCACAAACAAACCCTATCGTGCTCCAGATTATAAAAATAATTATAGAGCATTTATAAGAGTAAATGATGAAAACTTTGTTGCCAGCAAAATTATTGTGGATTTTTGGAAACGTAAACAAAAAGGATTTAAAGGCATAAAACTTATTTATGATGATGTTGTAGAAACACTTTTTAACGAAATAACAGAAAACGGAAACATTACCAAATCCCAACTAACTAGAATTACCGGAATTAAAAGTCAAAAGGCAAATACTCTTTTAACAAACCTTATGTTAATGGAAATTATCGATGCAGAAATTAGCGAAAGTAATACTAAGTTTATTTTCCATAAAAATTACTTAAAAGATCTTGAATAATGAAATACAACTACGAATATCCACGAGCATTAAATACTGTTGATATCATAATTACAACAGAAGCCTGCGAGATTTTATTAATAAAAAGACTTAATGAGCCTTTTAAAAACATGTGGGCATTGCCTGGTGGGTTTATAGAAATGGACGAAAAACTTGTTGATTCTGCAAAAAGAGAATTGGACGAAGAAACCAACCTAAAAGACATCGAATTAAAGCAGTTTAGGACATACGGCGATCCTGGACGTGATCCGAGAGGACGAAATGTTACTATCGTATTTTATGGGACTTGCTCCTCTGCTGCTGATGCAAAAGCTGGTGATGATGCCTGCGAAACTCGATGGTATAATATTAAAAAATTGCCAAAAATGGCTTTCGATCACCAAACGATAATTGAAGATTTTATTAAGTACAATCAAGATTAGTTAGTGTCTGTCCATACAGTCAGTGTTTTGTTCAGAATGTTCGAGTTCGAGGCTTGCGAATGCAAGCGTAACGTGATACATTGATTCGCTAGCCAGCGGAGAAATGCAAAAATCGTACATTCATGCCATTTTTTGACTTAGATACGATTTTTACATATAGATAAACCGTTGGCGATGATTCAAAGATAGAACGCATAAGGATTGATAATTCAGCCAAAAAACTTATATTTGTGTTTACTAAAAACAGAATGTTATGACGAATAAATATGTTGATTTCATCTCAGATAAACACTTTCTAAATTGTATTGAAAACCTTTACAACTCGTATATTAAAGCAAAAGAAGGAATTAGCAAAAAGAAATTTTACAGCAATAAGATAGATACGTTTAAACTTACTTTTGACGCAAAGTTCAATGATATTTCAGAAGATACTGTAATTGAAAATGAAATCATGCGCCAAATTGATAAATCGACAAATAACTCAATTGGAACATTTCACGAGCAGATATTAGGAGGGATTAAAGGTTTTGAAATGGGAAGTTTAAGCGGCTATGATATAAAAGCTACTGACGATACTTTATTTGCCGACATTAAAAATAAGCACAATACCATGAATAGTAGTTCTGCCGAAAGTTTATTTCAAAAACTTGCTCATTATGCAGATACATACAAAAAAGCGAAGTGTTATTGGGTGCAGATATTAGCGAAAAATAGCTTCTGCGATAGTTGGGTTGGAGATATTAATGGGAAAGAATATAGTCACAGCCGAGTTTTTAAAATATCGGGGGACCGATTTTATGCTTTATTGACTGGTCAAGATGATGCTTTCTTTGCATTATACAAAGCTTTGCCAAAAGCAATATCTGATTTCTTAGCTGGTATTGATAAATCAAAAGATAGTGAAACAAATTCAGCTTTTTCTGAAATCAAAAAAGCAAAGGACCAATCAAAAAGAACTGTATTTGACCAAATCACTTTTGAAAATTTTGGCTACTACTTAGGATTTGATAAGCTGTAGTAGTCATTTAAGAATTTAACTATTGAATATCCTAATTCTCGACCTAAATTAACAGGAACAGCATTTCCAATTTGTTTGTACTGTTGAGCAATTGAGCCGTCAAATTTCCATTCGTCAGGAAATGTTTGAATTCTAGCATATTCACGGACTGTAAATGGACGGGTTTCGTCAGGATGACAGCGTTCAGTTTGTTTTTGTGCAGGACTACAAGTCAAAGTTAGACTTGGTTCATCCCAACCGATTCTCCGAGCCATTCCTGTTTTTCCACCACCCAGATAAAAACTACCGCCCATATATTCTTTTTGAATGTCTAACGGTAAGTCGCGCCAATAACCCTTAGGAGGAACTAAATCAAGGACATCTTTCTTTGATTGAGGATATTTTGCACCATCTGATTTTGAAACATTTGTGTCAAATAATTCACCTTTTTTAAGAGCATCTGATAAATTGTATATCCTTTTATAAGGCTTTGGATATTCATATTTAATATCAATGTCTTTTCTAATACCAACTAAGATTAAACGCTCTCTTTTTTGTGGAACTTTATAGTTAATAGCTTTTAAAACTTGAACAGGAACAACATTATAACCGATTTCGTCAAGAATTGAAATCATTCCTTGTAAGGTTTTACCCTTTTCATGGCTTAATAATCCACGAACATTTTCACCGATGCAGATTGCAGGGGATACTTCTTGAACAACACGAGCAAATTCATAAAACAAAGTTCCGCGTGCATCTTTAAGACCTAGTTTTTTTCCTGCATAACTAAACGCTTGACAGGGAAACCCTCCAGTAACAACATCAACTTTATTTTTATATTTTGAGAAATCAAAATCCTTTATATCCCCTTCAAGGACATTCCAATGAGGTCTATTTTTTCTTAAAGTATTGCAAGCCCATTTATCTATTTCATTTAAGGCTACACATTTTAACCCTGATTTTTCAAGTCCAACAGCGAGTCCTCCTGCACCTGCAAAAAGCTCAAGAACAGAATAAATTTGATTAGGTTTTACATAGTTAGAAACTTCTTCTTTTATGTCATCAAATAGATTACCTAATAAAGTATGGACATCAGATTTTTTGTAAACACGATAATTAGAAACAGGTTCACGAACAGCATTAAGAATACCTTCATTATCCCATCTTCTAAGGGTTTCTTTACATTTTCCGACTAATTCTGCTGTTTCTGAAAGAGACAAATATTCGTTCATAACCACCTTATTAAACCTTACACAATGGTTACAAATATACAACAAAATTATTAACCAAGAAAGAAAAAAGAACGAACCGCCAATAATATCTATAAAACATTTGGTAGAAAGTGCTATATTTGAAGCTATTACAAATGAAAATGTTTTTTCGTATTATGAAAGATGATGTAATAAATGCAAACGTTTCATATACTAAACGTTATCGTTTAGTGTAAAAATAATTTACCTCAAATAAACATTGCAAAAATGATTTTTTATCTTTGTTAAATAAATATTGTACAATTCATATCGAAAGAAACTGCAATCAAATTATTTAATAAAACTCAGATTCGTACCATTTGGGATGACGAACAGGAAAAGTGGTATTTTTCAATAATTAATGTTATTCAAATACTCACTGATAGCAACAATTAAAGAAGATATTGGGGCGGTCTAAAAATAAAATTAAAAAATGAAGGGTGTCAACTCTACGAAAAAATCGTACAGTTGAAAATGCTAGCATCTGATAGCAAAATGAGAGAAATTGATGTCGCAGAGTAACATATATTAAAGTTTGTCTTATATCTCAACTTGTTTTTTCTATATTTACAATCATTGATGTCCGATAAAAATTAAAAAAGATATATTTAGCCCGCATTATTACTTCGTGAGGGCTTCGCCGTTCATACGATTAGCTTTGTGTAGCTGGTAGGCGTCGAATCTTGCAGATATATCCTTATATTTATTCACATTTTTTATTATATTTATAGGTGTTCAAGAGCTAAAGGTTCAAGAGTTTCGCAACGAAGCAGATGCACAAAGATAATTGTAAGCTTTCTCAAAATTTGACTAATAATAAAACCACAAATACCTTGTCAAGCCCCTGACTAACAACTCATTATAAACCAACCAAGAATAATGCGATGCACGGCTTTAGCCCTCACTGAAAGTAATAATGCGGGTTAGGTTCGATAAAAAGAATATGTCGCCCCTGACGGGACTTCTAAAGCCTTGACTACTTAGTTCTTACCAAAATAATGTCCCTATGGTACAAACACCGTTAGGTGTTAAAAAATGAAACTAAGCCAATAAAGCAAAAAATCCCGTAGGGACGTTATATTTCAATCGTTACATGATTTTTTCTAAAATTTAACCGGACAACAATGATTTACAATCGAAAATGATTAAATAATAAATGTATGGGTAAATTATTAATAGTTTATTGGGATTTTGGGAAATATTACATGAAGTAATAATACATATATAACCGTTATGGCTCATTTGAGTAAAACATTCAGCTCAAAACGGCCCCTATTTGAGCTAAAAACACTATCTTTGTGAGCTAAATAATAAGAATATGGAAAAGAGAGAACAAAAAATCATTGATTTTGTAAAGAATGCTAAAGAATGTTCTTCAAAAGAAATACTTGATAACGTAGATATTTCTGTTAGTTACGCCACTCTGAAACGCATTCTAACTAGACTAATATTAGAAAATTATATTTCCACTAAAGGAAAAGGTAAAGGCACTAAATATTTCATTTCACCAACTTTTGAAGTTATACAACCAATTGATATTGACCTATACTATCAAAAAGAAATTGACGAACGTAAAATCAAGAAGAATTTTAATCTTTCAATCATTACAGATGTTTTGTCAAAACATAGCATTTTTACAAACGATGAATTGTCCAGATTAAATGAACTTCAAAGTATTTTCAAGGAAAACATTTCTCAACTCTCTGACTATGAATATAAAATAGAATTCGAAAGATTAGCTATTGACCTAAGTTGGAAATCATCTCAAATCGAAGGAAACACTTATTCCTTATTAGAAACTGAACGCTTACTAAAAGAAAAAGAAACAGCAGCAGGTAAAACTAGAGAAGAAGCAACAATGCTTTTAAACCATAAAGATGCTCTTGATTTTATAATAGAAAATCCTAATTATCTAACCCCCTTAACTCTATCAAAAATTGAAGATATTCATAGCATCTTAACTAAAGAGCTTTCAGTTGAAAGAAGTTTAAGAAAAAGACGTGTTGGTATATCTGGAACAAATTATCTGCCTTTAGATAATGAATTTCAAATATCGGAAGCATTAGAAAATTCTTGTATTTTAATCAATAACAAGAAAAATATTTTTGAAAAAGCACTTTTAACACTAGTCCTTATATCATATATCCAACCTTTTATGGACGGCAATAAAAGAACAGCAAGAATTGTTAGTAACGCATTATTAATGAATGACAAATATTGCCCTCTATCATTTAGAACAGTAAATTCAATAGATTATAAAAAAGCGATGCTATTATTTTACGAGCAAAATAACATCTCTAATTTCAAAGAAATTTTCATTAATCAATATGAATTTGCTGTCAACACATATTTCTAAGCGACAATAACAAACACGCCATAATAAACACTAATACAAGCGATGCGCAGCACCAAGCGAGTATTACAGCTTGAACTACACCGCCTCCTACTATCTGATATTTGGTTTCTAAAACTTGTATGTGTTTTACGAGGGTTTTGTGTTGAATTAGCTTAGAAAATTCCGTTTTGATGCTTACTGTAATTTTGATAAAAGAAGATTTGGAATATTGTTGCCTAAGCAGGTAAAATGATTAAAGAATTTATGAAGTAAAATATGTTAAGATTTGTTTTATATTTCAATTTGTTTTTTCTATATTTACAATTAGAAAATAATTAAGTATTTTAAAAATGTATTATATCAGATATATGTAGAAATAATTCATACTTTATTAGGATTTTGGGAAAGAAAGTATTATTTAACAATACATATATGACCGTTACAAACAATATGCAGAAAACCAAAATAAATAATTCAAATGAAAACAATAATTACAATTACAAGCTTATTCATTTTGGCCATTAGCACCCAGGCGCAATGGACACAAATTGGTGCTGACATCGACGGAGAAGCTTTGGGCGATTTCTCAGGAAGAGCAGTCAGTTTAAATGCAAATGGAACCATCGTAGCCATTAGTGCAGTGCAAAACGATGGTAATGGAATGGGTTCTGGCCATGTTCGAGTGTTCGAGAATGAGAGCGATAACTGGGTCCAGATAGGTCAGGATATTGACGGAGAATATGCTGGTGACGAATCAGGATATTCACTAAGCTTAAATAGTTCTGGTTCAGTTTTAGCCATCGGAGCAAGAAGCAATGATGATGCAGGATACAATGCGGGGCATGTCCGTATTTATCAAAATTCAGGTGGCACATGGACGCAATTGGGAGATGATATTGACGGAGAAAGTATTGGCGATGGATCTGGAGAGTCGATTAGCTTAAACTATGACGGAACGGTGATAGCTATCGGAGCCGAGCTAAGTGATGGAAACGGGGATCAATCCGGACAGGTACGTGTTTTTTCATATATAGATGAGAATTGGATACAGATCGGAAATACCCTAATTGGCGAAGGCTCTTCCGAGAGGTTTGGCCATTCTCTTTGTTTAAACGATGATGGAACAGTCTTAGCAGTAGGAGCACCCGGTTTTAGTGACGAGGGTACGGTTTATGTTTATGAGCTATCGGATGATGAATGGATGCAAAGTGGTACCAAAATTGTCGGAAATGGTTCTGAGTTGAGCTTGAATGCTGACGGCTCGATTTTAGCAGTTGCTCAATCTACAATTAATTCAGAAACAGGAAGAGTTGTGATGTATGAATATAATAGTGACGAATGGTTACAATTGGGAAATGAGCTTGTTGGTGAGGCAATAGGTGATTTATTCGGCACATCTGTTGATATAAGTGCAGACGGTACCACAATAGCGGCTGGAGCTCAATTCAATGATGGAAACGGAGAGAACTCAGGTCATGTAAGGGTGTTTAAATTCTTAAACGGAGTATGGACTCAAACAGGTGATGATATTGATGGGGAGAATTCGGGCGATCAATCAGGAATATCTGTTAGTTTAAGTGCCGATGGTTCTGTGATTGCTGTTGGTGCCCCATGGAACGCAGAAAACGGACTAAATGCTGGTCATGTCAGGATTTATGAAAATACAACTTCTATCAATACAGGACAAATTGAACAGAATAATATTGTTGTTTTTCCAAATCCAACGAACGATATCATCAATATAGAATTTGGAAATAAAGCTCTTACAAATATAACAATATTGAACATTCAGGGAAAAGCACTTTATCGTTTGTCAAAGCCTCAAAATAATGGGAATTCTATTCAAATTACTTTAGCTGATTATAATACCGGAATTTATATTCTCAAAGTTGAAACTCCTATTACATCGTTTAGAACAAAAGTTTTTAAAAAATAACTGTTTGTAATACTCGCTATATTTAATAGCCGAACCATTTTGAGCATAAAATGAGTACTTTTAAAAACATATAGCTAGCCTGAAAGATAATTTTATAAATCGGCTACTAAACATAGCGCGGAACCGTTATGCAAGCAAAAGAAACAGAACGTACATTACTAAACTAATAATAACAAAGCATGATGAAAAAGAAAAAAATTGGAACGCTTGGATTAGGATTAATGATAATTATTAGTCTTATCCAGTGCAAGACAGAACAGGTAAAAGAGATTAAACCACAATTAGATGCCTACTTTGAACAGCAGGAAGGCAATTTAGGTGAAGGCGATAAGCCCGGATACTCTATGATAATAACAAAGAAGGATTCAATAATATACAAAAGGATTTTCGGTTCTGCTGATTTAGACAAAAAAACGCCAATAACGGAAACTACAATTTTTGATATCGCCTCTACTAGTAAACAATTTACAGGAATGGCAATCGCTCTTTTGGAAGAACAAGGTAAAATAAACATTAATGATAAAATCATTAAATATCTACCTGATTTATCGGAGGCTATGAGTAACATTACAGTATATCAACTTGTTCATCATACATCTGGAATTAGAGATTGGCCAACGCTATTTGCGTTGAAAGGCTGGCAGCCTGAAAAACCACTATCGCTGGATGAAATTTATGATATTCTAAAAAAGCAAAAGCGTTTAAATTTTACACCAGGCACTGAATTTTCTTATAGTAACTCAAATTACAATCTTTTGGCAAAAATAGTTGAAGCAGTTACAGATACATCTTTTGAAAGTTGGGTACATGATAACATATTTGTCCCTTTGGTAATGGAGAATACTTACTTTGCTAAAAACAACAACTTAGTAGAAAACACTGTAGCAAATTCGTATTATTTTGATGGAAACGAATACGTCCCTTTTGATAATAATCTTAATGCCTATGGTTCTAGTTCGCTAATGAGCAATACCTCCGATATGTTAAAATGGATGACAAACTTTAATAATAAGATAATAGGTGGCAATGTTGCTTTTAATAAAATAACCCAAAAAGGTAATTTAAGCAATAGCGAAACCATAGATTATGGTTATGGATTATATATAACTGAATTAAAAGGTAAGAAAGCTTATTATCATGATGGTGCATGGGGCGGTTACCGCTCAGGAATAGTTTTTTTCCCTGAAGAAAGTGTTGGTATTGTTTTTTTAAGTAATAATGGAACACTTAACCCCCAAAAAATAATAATTGACATTGCAGAAATCTTATTTGGCGATAAGACAGAGAAGAAAACAAAAGAAAGTATGTCAACCGAGCAAAAAATAAATGATGAATTTTTCTCTTTGTGTGCTGGTAAATACCAACAGGTTGATGATAAAAATTGCTATCTGATATTTTTCAAAGAAGATGATGAGTATTTTTTGAATATGTATAACAACAACTATAAGTTATATGCCAAATCAGATTCCGTATATTTTGTAAAAGAAGCAGAGGCTGAATTCGTATTTCATTTAAGAAAAGGAGAGGTAAACAGCCATACGCTTGAACAAAACGGCAATAGTTATTTAGCATTGAGAGTTGAGGAAGATAAAAAAGAGACAAATATCAATTACAACAATTTAACTGGGACTTTCTATTCACGTGAACTTGATGTGAATTACGAGATTAGATATGAAAATGAGCAATTAATAATTCATTGTACAGTATTCCCTGAAGATCTCATTCTTGAACACTCCGAAGACATGACATTTCAAAGCAATTCAGGTTTAATACAATCTATTTCATTTTTAGAAAAAACCGGAGAAATCACAAGCATTTCAATAAGTAATCCAAGAGCAAAAAATATAATATTTGAAAAGAGAAATTAATGCTAATGCAAGCATTATCAGCATACAATAAACAGTAATATAATCTGTGCGCAGCACCAAGCGAGTATTACAGGTTGAACTACACCGCCTCCTGCCATCTGATATTTGGTTTTTAAATTTGTATGTGTTTTGCGTGGGTTTTATATTGGATTGGCTTAGAAAATTCTACTTTGATGCTTATTCTAATTTTACGCATGGTTCCTTTTTTACAAACCGGACATTGACAAACATTAAAACCATCAATTTTGATGATAAGCTGTTGAGCAGGTTCTTTCAATTTTAACTTTTTCTCAATATCTTAGATACTTACTGGTACGAATTGCAGATTGAGAATATTGTTGCCTAAGCAGGTAAAAGGATTAAAGAGCTTATGCAGTTAAATATGTTAAGATTTGTTTTATATTTCAATTTGTTTTTTCTATATTTACAATTGTAAAATGATTAATGATAAATATGTGGATGAGTTATTTATAGTTTATTGGGGTTTTGGGAGATATTATATGAATTAATAATACATATATGACCGTTACAAACAAATGTGAGAGACTGCTATCCGAACATTTTATTTATTTAAAAACAGATGAAAGACAATACACAAAATAGCACATTTTCAAACCACACAAGCCAATAATACAACCAAAGTTTGCAAAAAAGCTATTTTTTGCCGACACTCACGTGCTATTTTATTACTTTTGATATTAGATAAAACATCGATAAAAAATTAGAAAATAGATTCAAGAAAATATGTCGGAAACTAATCGTATAGAATACAAACGGGAACTCAATACTGATGTAGATATCGAGAAGGAAGTCATAGCATTTCTTAATTACCACGAAGGTGGCATAATTTACATCGGCATTGACAAACTTGGAAAAGTATTAGGTGTTTCTGATATTGACGGTGATATGCTTAAAATAAAAGACCGTATCAAAAATAACATAGCACCCTCAGCAATGGGATTATTCGATGTTGTTGCTGAAAACAAAGAAGGCAAAGAACTAATCAAAATTATTGTCGCTAGTGGCACAGAGAAACCTTATTTTAAAAAGAAATACGGGATGACTGAAAAAGCCTGTTTTATCAGAATAGGTACAGCATCAGAACCAATGCCACAGACAATGATTGATAAACTGTTTGCTTCCCGAACACGAAATTCAATAGGAAAAATAAAATCACATCGTCAGGAATTAACTTTTGAGCAACTTAAAATTTATTATGAAGAGAACGGACTTACGTTCACGAATAGGTTTAAGCAAAATCTGGAACTTTTAACAGAAGATGGAAAATTAAATTACGTAGCATATTTATTAGCGGATGAAAACGGCACATCTATAAAAGTCGCTAAATATTCAGGCACAGACAGAGTAGATTTAATTGAAAATAATGAATATGGTTATTGCTCATTAATTAAAGCAACTAAAAGAGTTATTGATAAGCTTGAACTAGAGAATAAAACTTTCTCAAAAATCACTTCCAAAGAACGTATTGACAAAAGACTTTGGAATGCAGTTGCATTAAGAGAAGCTATAATAAATGCAATCATACACAATGACTACACTCGTGAAATTCCTCCAAAGTTTGAAATATTTTCTGACAGACTAGAAATAACTAATTATGGTGGTTTGTTTGAAGGAATGCTACAAGAAGATTTTTTTGATGGCTTGTCATTACCACGGAACAAGGAATTGATGCGTGTTTATAAAGATCTAGGAATGGTCGAACAATTAGGTTCAGGAGTTCCACGTATTCTACAAGCTTATAGCAAAGATTGTTTTAAGTTTTCAGAGAATTTTATCCGAATGACTTTTCCTGCTTCAGAAATAAATTCTCCACAAGTCACCATGCAAGTCGCCATGCAAGTCACCATGCAAGTTGAAGAATTGATAAAAGTCTTTACAGGAGAGCATACACGTCAAGAATTACAAGACAAATTAAATCTGGTTAACAGAGATAATTTCAGAAAGAACTATCTCCAAACTGCCATAGATGAAGACTTGATTGAATTAACTATTCCAGATAAACCTAATAGTAGCAAACAAAAATACAGGTTAACTGAAAAAGGTGTTTTATTGAAAACTAAATTATCATAATCAAACACATTGGCTGGTCGCTCAAAAAAAAGCTAACACACAATCAAACCAACCAAAGAGTTTTCCTATACAGACAAAAAGCTTTCACACTTTATAGGGTTCTAGTATAGCGATAAAAAACACCAGTTTGTAACAACACCTATGTGTAATGCGGAAATTCACCTGTAAGCGTTCGGGCAGAGCGCTTCCGAACACCGCCAAATTTTTACATTTGGCTTTTGCGATTAAAATTAAAAACAAAATCTAAAAATTTGGCTTCGTAGGAACTTTGATAAGGTAATTTCTATTCCTTTTCCGCACTCCACATAGCCGCAACCGTCAGACTGTCTAAAAACCCAACTTTATTAATAATCAATTGTTAATAAAATATGCTTGTTTTATTTTGCTAACTCTTTGGTAATTAGTATATTTACTGTATGAAA
>JAQUBO010000176.1 GCA_028686735.1 Bacteroidales bacterium | reverse complement strand
AAGAGTTAATCCATTTTGATGGAATGAAAACCCAAAGAAAATTACAACTCCAAAAACTGCAAATAAAGCAAGAATTCTTTGTTTAACTTCTTTTGCACTTTGTTGTATTTCCTCTTTTGAATATGCAGGAGTAGTAGCATCATCCCCTGCCTTAGCTTTAGCTGCAGGACTTGGTAATGCTTTTTTGTAAGCAAGAAATATTACTAGAGAAATAAGCATAGCTACAATAGCTACCGAAAAAGCATAATGAAAACCAGTATTAAATGCTTCTAGATAATTAGTAGCAAAAGCACTTAGATCAGTACTAAGACTACCTCCCGAAACTTGAGTAGCAAGTTCTGTAAATCTACCATTCATTACTTCTTGAGACATTACACCATCGTTAAATGAATGACAAAGTGCTGGTAAATCTTGATGATACATAAAACCCTGAGATTGAACAAACCAGTTACGTACAGAGGTTGCTGCAAATGGTGCAAACATACCTCCAATATTTATAAACATATAAAAAATCTGGAAACCAGAGTCTCGCATATCTTTATACTTAGGATTATCATAGAGCTGGCCAACCACAGCTTGGAGATTACCTTTAAATAACCCATTACCAAAAGCAATTACTAATAATGCCGCCAAAGCTAAATATTTGGTTGTAATTAAAGACGGTACGGTTAATACCATATAACCAGCTATCATTATTAACAAACCAGTAATAATAGTTCCTTTATAATTCTTTAATTTATCAGCTATTAATCCACCTACAAGAGCTAATATATAAATAGCTCCATAAAAAATGGAATAAAAGCCTCCGGCCTCTTCGCCACTCAAATTAAACTTCGACATCAAAAACAATGTCAAAATTGCCATCATCGTATAAAATCCAAAGCGCTCTCCCATATTTGCAAGAGCTGCCGGAATTAAACCTTTCGGTTGGTTTTTAAACATAAATACAATTTTTAATAATTAATAATTTTATTTTATTTTTCTAAAGCACGGCAAATATAGAAATCTTTTTTTAATATCATATTATTTTTTAAAAATTGTTATTAAAATTTATTATCTTTGAAATTAAATTCACTTTTACTATTTTTACAAAAACAGAATTTAATCTACAACCAAAATGAAATTTTTTAAATCGTCCCAAATTCATGAAATTGATAAATACACCATCGAAAATGAACCAATAACATCACTTAACTTAATGGAAAGAGCCGCAAAGGCTGTTTTTGAACGTATTACATCATTGGCTTACGCATCTCGAAAGTTTTGTGTGATAATTGGTCCAGGAAATAATGGTGGAGACGGACTTGTTATTGCACGCTTGTTACTAACCAACGAATATGAGGTCGATGTTTATGTTTGTCGATTTACAAAATCAATGAGCCAAGATTGCAGCCAAAACCTTAATAGACTAAAAAAACTTAATAAAAATATAGTACATGAAGGATCTAAATCGGAAGAAATTATTATTCCTGAAAAGGCAATAATTATAGATGCAATTTTTGGAAGTGGACTTTCAAGAGAAACTAGTGGAGAGTTTGCCAAAGTAATTAGCAAAATAAATAATTCAGGAAACAATGTTATTTCGATAGACACTCCCTCGGGTTTGTTTGGCGAGGATAACTCGAATAACAATGGAGCAATTGTACAGGCAAATATAACTTATGCTTTACAGTTTCCATCAATTTCTATGATGTTTGCCGAAAACTCTAAATTTTTTGGAGAAATAGTGGTTGTGCCTATAGGATTAAGTAAAGAAGCAATAAAGTCTATTCATTCTAACTATTATATTACAGATAAAGAATTTGTAAAAGCAAATTTAAAAAAGAGAAACCGTTTTGACCACAAAGGCAATTTCGGACATTTACTATTAGTAGCAGGCAGTTACGGTAAAGCTGGAGCGGCTGTTCTTGCCGCAAAAGCGGCACTTAAAACGGGGGCAGGTTTAATTACTGCTCATTTACCAACAAAATTAGTTGATATTATGCAGATATCTGTTCCCGAAGTTATGATAAGCATTGATAATAATGATAAATATTGCAGTAATATTGAAAATGTTTTTAAGTATGATGCTGTTGGAATTGGCCCTGGTTTGGACACTAAAAATATCAGTAAAGATTTGCTAATAAACATCCTAAAAACTTCTAATAAACCTGCCGTAATTGATGCTGATGCTCTTAATATTTTGGCGGAAATAAAAGATTTTCTAAATATTATTAATCCAGATACTATTTTAACTCCTCATCCAAAAGAATTTGAAAGACTTTTTGGCAAATTTGATAATTCGTGGAAAAAAATTGAGTTTATGCAAAAAATATCAATCGAAAAATCAATTATAATTGTACTTAAAGCTGGCATAACTACCATTTCGTTGCCCGATGGACGAGTTTTCTTTAATACAAGCGGAAATCCAGGAATGGCTACTGGTGGTAGCGGTGATGTGCTGACGGGTATTATTGCATCACTTGTAACACAAGGGTACTCAAGCGAAATAGCTGCAATATTGGGTGTGTATTTTCATTCAAAAGCTGGAGATATTGCTAAACTAAAACTAGGAGAAATGACACTGTCTGCTTCTAGCATTATCGAAAACTTGGCGAAAACGTTTCTAGAGTTTGAAATTGAAGCTAAATTTCTATAGGTGCTTTTTTTTAATAACCCCAAAAAAGCGGATGATGGAAAGTTAAAAAAAATAAATCCTATTTCTACCAGTGCATTGTATAGATTGTAATAATAATTATATCAGACAACAGAAATTTTAGTTTTCCAAAGATTTCGTATATTTGCATTTGTTCTTAAAACAAAAATTATGAAGAAAGTTATAATATTATTAGGTGTACTTGGAATGGGATTACTAGCATCTTCACAAATCAATGTTATCCCAATTACTGATACCTCCCTACAAATTAAGAAAAATTCGTTGGTTTATTTCCTTCCGCAATCATTAATACATCTTAAACTTGATGTAAAAACCACTAAATTTATTCCAGGACCATTTTATAATTTTGCTGAAAAATATTTATCAATCGACGATGCTCCTAAAAAAGCCTACACTTATTCTGACATTTTGGGGGTGGAATTTATGCAGGTGTCTAGTGTTGATCCCTTAGCAGGTTTTATAATCTTAGACAATAAAGCATCACTAAGTTTTGACAATCGTGGAGTGATTACTGCTTATAATGATAATATTGATAATCAATCAGAATTAAATAAAATTCAATATCAAAATTTGCCTGAATACTTTAATCTTGACTCACCACATTATACTGATTATGGGGTAAAAAGAAATTTTACAGGAATAACTGATACCACTTATAAAGTTATACAATTAGACTCTGTTTTTCAGAAAATCCCAGTTTATAATACTGTAATTACAAGCAAAGATTTTGAGCAAAAAGCCGAAGAGGCAGCAAATTATATTATCAAAATTCGTAAAAGAAGATTCAAACTCCAAACAGTACAGTTTGATGACGAAAGACCTCCGAAAGATTTAGTGCGTCTTATTAAACAATTAGATAAGCTTGAACGTCAGTATCTCGAGCTCTTTATTGGTAAAGAAATATCTGTAAACAACAGTTTTTATTACACTTTTAAACCCGAAAAAAACCACAAATCAGGTAAAATTGAGATTTTTCACTTATCCGAAGAAAGAGGAATATGCCAAACTGCAGCCGAAGATACCGAACCCGTGTACTTAAAATACAAAAATTGCCAAAAAACTAAAGAATTAGATAATTTTTATAAACGCCAGACAAAACTAAAAGAAAAAGAGAAAACTAAAGGTTTATATTATCGAATACCGGGACATGGCTCAATTTGTGTCGAATTCGATAATCACACTTATGCTAAACAAACTTTTATAATCCCACAATATGGCAGTTTGACAAACTTACCGTCAAAAATGTTTAAAAATAAACAGCTCAAAATAATATTTGATGCCGAAAATGGTTCTATTAAGAGAATCAGCAATGAATGACAATCAGTTGTAAATATTATTTTTATTTAATCCTTTTTTTGGGGTCAAGCACTTACCTGCTTGGACAAACTGAGCTTCATATTTTTAAACGCCAATATGTTGCTGATAACTTCTTAATGGATATCAAAAAAAATACTCGGGATAGTTCCGATTTGAATTTTATACTTAACGAGTACAAAACGGAGTATTATGCTAAGGGATATATTGTTGCTGGGTTTGATAGCATTGTTTTAGACACGTCGAAAATATTGGCTTATTTTACTACTGGCAGCAAATTTACATGGCAAAAACTTGAGTTTATACTACCTGACGAGTTTAAAAATATTTATCAAAAAAAAATTATTAAACCTAAAGTCGTTGATGTTAATAATTTACATAAAGTTTTTAGAGACGCATTAACAGATGCCGCTAATATAGGCTATCCCTTTGCAAATATTATAACAAATTCGTTAATAATAAATTCTGATAGCCTGATACATGCAAACCTTCAACTAAATAAAGGTGAAAAATTTTACTTTGACAGTGTACATGTTAAATCAAATACGAAAATAAGACAACATTATATCGAAAGTTATTTGGAGATTAAAAAATCTGATGTTTTCTCAATAAAAAAAATAAATCAAATTGATAATAAACTAAAAAATTTAAAATTCATTGAGCAAACCAGACCTTTTCAGCTAGCATTTGGCGATAACAATGCCGATATATTATTATACCTAAAAAAGAAAAAGTCAAATAGCTTTAACGGTATGATAGGAATATTGCCAAATAATAAAACAACTGGTAAACTATTAATAACTGGAGATATTAATTTATACCTACTAAATAGTATTGGAGCTGGTGAATTATTTTCATTTAAATGGCAAAAATATGAGTTACTAAGTCAAAACTTAAAAACAGAATTCTCTTTACCTTATTTATTTCGCTCTCAGTTTGGTATAGGTGCTAAATTTAACATTGAAAAGAAAGACTCAACTTATGTAA
This sequence comes from Bacteroidales bacterium, assembly GCA_028686735.1. Classification (GTDB taxonomy): domain Bacteria; phylum Bacteroidota; class Bacteroidia; order Bacteroidales; family ML635J-15; genus Bact-19. The sequence continues at coordinate 2,466 of JAQUBO010000176.1, read as the reverse complement.
ATACTGATTTTACAGGACGACTAATTTATGGCAGCAATACAGCCAACGGTACAGAGTTCTTTTTTAGACGCAAAACGTCTTATTTATTAGGAAAAACAGACAATATTACTGATACAACTAATTATTTGGGATTTAGTTCAAATTTATTTGGCCTAAGCTATAGGTTTATTAAAACTGATAATTACATGTCGCCTCGATCAGGTATTATTCTCGATTTAAGTACATCGTTTGGTACAAAAACCCAACAAATCGAAGATGAGATTAAACCACTATTTCAAAACATTTCGTCTGTTTCAATTAGTGCATATATACCTTTATTCTCTTATATGAGCTTAAAGTTACGTACTTATACCTCAATGATTTATTCTGAAAAAATATTTGAAAATGAGCTTGACCGTATTGGAGGCTTAAATACCATCCGAGGTTTTGATGAACTATCGCTTCCTGCTTCATCGTATAGTATTCTTAATACAGAATTAAGATATATATTTGAAGAAAATTCGGCATTGTTTCTATTTTATGATATTGCATATACTGAAAAGCGATTTACAATTGAAAATAATTATAATATTTTGATGGGAGCAGGTGCAGGACTAGATTTAAATACAAATGCAGGTGTGTTTTCAATCGTTTTTGCAGTTGGAAAACAAAATGAAAATCCATTTCTTTTTAATAGCTCAAAAATCCATTTCGGATACCGAAGTAGTTTCTAACCCGCATTATACAGACTATTAAATAAAAAAAACTTCCAATACCTCAAAATTAAGATAATTACAAACTTTAACAAATAAAAGCAGTTAAGAACCATATTAAGCAGCTTTAACTACCATATCATTATATAAAAATTATTCAAAAGTAATTTTATTCAGGCTAATTATTCTAAATGTACCAACAAATTTATTATTTAAAAGTAAAATATATGCAATAATATATATATTATTAAAGTAAAATGCTTATTTTTGCCTTGTAAAAAGGAGATTTTTAATGAACTATTAAGCTTATGAGATTATTTTTAGTAAATTCTTTTATATTAATACTGGGTATGCTTACATTAGTGTGCAATAATCTAAATGCACAAAGTGGAGAATGTCGTACATCAGATGGTTGTAGTGGTGGAACGAACTACCCTAGTGCCGTACAATCAACTACAACAGATGCTTGGTCTATTGTATCAACAATAATTTACGCTGGAGAATATGCTATTTATGATGTTATCTTAGGCGAAACCTATGAATGGTCTTTGTTGACAATAGACGGCGGTAACTGTTCTTATGATTCTCAACTTACTCTTTCTAATGAAGACGGGAGTGTTAAATATTGTTACAGTGATGATGTACAAAATTTGAATGCTAAAATAACCTGGACAGCGACTTTTACTGGCCAAGTACGAGTTTTAGTAAATGAATATAATTGTGGGACAAACTCCACAGCCACCACTTTAGTTTGGCGATGTGTTAGCTGTGGTACAGTTGATCCTCCTGCCAATGATGATTGCTCTGGTGCTATTAGTCTTTCGGTTTTCGGCTCTACTTGTGAAGGAGTTACAAATGGCAATGTATTGGGAGCAACAGATTCGGGAACAACCGAGTGTGTTGGAACTGCAAATAATGATGTCTGGTATAAGTTTGTTGCAACATCTGCAAATTTTCATGATATTAAAGTAGTCTGCTCTGAAGATTTTGATGCAGTTGTTGATTTACGTAAAGGTCCCTCGTGCCCAGGAACAAATATTGCTTGCTCCGATAATAGTGGCAGAGGTGGAATAGAAATTATATCAGCAAACAATTTAATTGCTGGAGACACATATTATATACGCGTTTACGACTATTACTCTTCTCTGCCCAGCACAACCGATTTTACAATTTGTATTACAACTTCCGCAACTTGCCAACCGTCATATAGTAGTGGTACCAGTGCTGGTGATTTTGTTGATGGGGTAGAGTTAACGGGTGAAAATTCAAACTCAATATCGAACACAGGTACTGGTGCTAGTGCAAGTCCGTATGTTGCAGATTATTCATCGACTCACTCTGCTGATTTAAAACCTGGCTTTTCTTATTCGCTTAAATTGACCAATGGAACTTATGGCGGACAAACCTTAGCTGCTTGGATTGATTATAATAATGACGGAATTTATTCAAGCACCGAGAAACTTGGCGAATTTTCAAATATAGATGGCGGTTTATCTGTAACAATTGGTTTTACAGTTCCAGCTGGAGCGACAATAGGAAATACAAAAATGCTTGTACGTTCAGTTTGGTCTGATACAAATATCGATCCTTGTGAAACTTACAGTTATGGCGAAGCAGAAATTTACGGAATAAAAATTATAGATCCATGCGTAACGCCCGCAACACCAGTTTTATCATCTGCAACATCAATTGCAAGTACTTCTGCAACAATTTCGTGGACGGCAGGAGATCCAGCAGGAAGTCCGACTGTAACATATTATTGGGCAATAGGTGC
>JAQUBO010000022.1 GCA_028686735.1 Bacteroidales bacterium | reverse complement strand
CAACCATAAAAAACTTATCAGAAAAGACAGATGCAAAAGCCACACTACACCAAATTGTGAGAACAATACTAACAAATAAGAATTTCCAGGTTCTAGCTAATTTAACATCAAGTAAATTAAATCCAAATACCGCAAAGATTGCAACAAAAGAAAACGAAGCAACACCAAACCAATCGTGAATAAATTTATTAGACAATACTGCTCCAATTTTCCCTATCCAATTTTCGACCTGATATGAATTTTTACCTAATAATTTAGTAAATTCTATATCAAGAATACTTTGGTCCGATTTCCAAGTAAAAAAATATGAAGTGAACGACAGGCACAAAATAATTGCGAAAGCCAATAAAAACACCCCCAAACTTACCTTAAAACGCTCATCACGAAAAAAACCGATAATAGATTTTAATGAAAACTTTCTTGTTTTCTTTTTTGCTCTAGTTTTTTTACTTCGTTTCTTCATACTAAAGTGTAAAAATAGAAAAAATCCTCATAAATGAGGATTTTTAACAATATATTTTATAGAATATTTATCCTCCTAACATTCCGCCTAATTCTTCAGCAGTTTTAATTTCATAATCATCAGGAATAACGAACATGCCTTTTTTAACTTTTCCTTTTTTAACCTCTTTAACAGTCATAATCATTACCATGTCTTCTTGAACAATAGAATACTCCATCAATACACCTTCGATACCCTTAAAACCGCTATTATCATTCATTCCTTTTGGCACATTAATTTCATCAGTATAATAAACTTCGATAATGTTACCATTCATTTCTACTTCTGCTTTCTTACACGTATAACCAGCTATTTCTTTAGTTTCATCAAGAAATTTAACAACAGGATCCTCTACATCAGCCTCTGCAATATTTTTATCTATTTCTTCTTTTGATTGCTTAACAGCAAATTTCATTCCCATAGCATCAATTAAAACAATTGCAGAACCATCGCCCATATCAGAGATTTGAGCCATCGAATAAAATGCCGATATTTGTTCGTTACGAACTTTATCACCTAAAATACTTACAACTATCCCCGTAGGTAACTGTGCCTGTGTTGCAGGATCTATTTCATCACCTTCATACGCAATATCATAAGTAATAATACCTTTAAAAGGTTTTGCTTTTTTCTGAGAATAACCTGAAACGGAAATCACAATAGCCATCACAACAAATAATACTTTAATACCAATTTTCATAATTTTTTCTTTTTTTTGTTTATACAGTTTTTTTATATACAATATATGTACCACAAAAGTAAATAAATATTTTTATTCTTATCATAAATAATCATTAAAAAGATAAATTAACAAAACTATAACAATTAAATATACTGCTAAACAACATTTTTTAAAAAAAATATGAAAATTAATTTAGATTTGTACAAAATTAATACAATATGGAGGAAAAAAAATTAGCAATTGTAGCATTCGGAGGAAATGCAATACTAAGAGCAGGACAACAGGGGACTGTTCAAGAACAAAAAGAAAATGTATATAGAGCTTGTAAAACTCTTTTTGAGACAATAAAAAGCAAGTCTAATCTTATTATCATACACGGCAATGGCCCTCAGGTGGGTAATATATTATTACAAAACACTGCTGGTGCCAAAATGTTTGGTATTCCTGAAATGCCATTAGATGTTTGTGGGGCATACTCGCAAGGTTTTCTAGGATATTTAATTGAACAACAACTTAGAAATATTTTAACAACTAAAGATTTAGAAACAGGTGTTGTAAATCTTATAACTCAAGTTTTAGTGGATAAAAACGATCCTGCTTTTAAAAATCCTACAAAACCTATAGGTCCTTATTATACAAAAGAAGAGGCCGACAAACTAGCAGAAGACACTAATTCAATATTTGAGAAAGACCCCGACGGAATTGGCTGGCGCAAAATTGTTGCTTCTCCTTTACCAAAACAAATTGGGAATAGCAAAGTAATAGAAAAGATAGCTAGAGACGGTCATATAGTTGTTGCTGCTGGTGGTGGTGGAATCCCGGTATATTACGATGATCAAAAAACACTACTAGGGATTGATGCTGTTATTGACAAAGATCATACATCTGCACTACTAGCTTCGCAAACAAAAGCTGATGAGTTTTATATATTTACAGACTTAAAAAGAATTATAATAGAAACCGATGACTCTAAAAAGAAAATTTTAGATACCATACCAATTGCTGAGGCTAAACAATATCTGGAAAAAGGGATTTTTAGTGCTGGTGGTATGGCACCTAAGATTAAAGGAGCGGTTAGCTTTATTGAAAACGGCGGCAGTGAATGTACTTTTTTACATTTCCCAGACAATCCAGAAGATCCAATTTACAAAACTAAAATTGTGCGATAATTAAATAAATTAAATAATAACTTAAATTAAATAAATCATGGCTTTTAACCTAAGAAACAGAAATTTTCTAAAACTTTTAGATCTTACACCAAAAGAAATTCAGTATTTACTAGACCTATCGCTTGACCTAAAAAAAGCGAAATATGCAGGCACTGAGCAACAAAGACTAAAAGGAAAAAACATTGTTTTACTATTTGCAAAAGACTCTACTCGTACTCGTTGTGCTTTTGAAGTAGCTGCATTAGATCAAGGTGCTCATGTTACATTCCTAGGTCCTAGTGGCTCACAAATGGGAAAAAAAGAATCTATGAAAGATACAGCTCGCGTTTTGGGTCGTATGTATGATGGTATTGAATATCGAGGCTTTGGGCAAGAAATCGTTGAGGAATTAGGTGCACACGCAGGAGTACCAGTGTGGAACGGATTAACAACCGAATACCACCCAACACAAATATTAGCAGACTTTATGACAATGCTTGAACACTCTGACAAACCATTAAGTCAAGTAAGTTTTGCATATTTAGGTGATGCACAAAACAATATGGGTAATAGCCTTATGGTTGGAGCTGCAAAAATGGGAATGGACTTTAGAGCTGTTGCTCCAAAAAAATTCCACCCAAACAAAGAACTTGTTGCTCAATGTAAAGAAATAGCTAAGGAAACAGGAGCTAAAATAACTGTAACCGAAAATGTAGAAGAAGGAGTTAAAGGGTGTGACTTTTTATACACAGACGTATGGGTTTCAATGGGAGATCCTGCTGAAAAATGGGAAGAAGCAGTGAAAATTATGGGTCCGTACCAAGTAAATATGGACTTAATTAAAAAGACTAAAAATCCTAATGTAAAATTTATGCATTGTCTGCCTGCTTTTCACAATGACGAAACTGAGATTGGCAAAGATATGGCGACAAAACTAGGAAAAAAATACCCTATTGTTGCTAATGGTGAAATGGAGGTTACCGAAGAGGTATTCGAATCAGCACACTCAATTGTTTTTGATGAAGCAGAAAATAGATTACACTCAATTAAAGCGGTAATGGTAGCTACTTTAGGATCATAATAAATTTAAACATATAATAAAATATTAAGACTGTCTTTTTTTGGACAGTCTTTTTTTATTAATTAAAAAACACCGCTTAAAAACAAACAAATAACTATCTGTAATTAAATAATCATAAACTCTTAATCTCAAATATTAAATTAATACTTATATTTACAACAAGATTTAAAAACCCAATGGAAAAGGTTCTACAAATAACGACCAAAATATTTGAATCAAAATGGAGCAAATGGTTAATTCTGATACTCTACGCTGGTTTGCTTGCATGGCTTAAATGGACACATGTTTACGAAAGCGACGAGTCACAAATATTACTAATTGTAAATAACAACAGAAACTTCTTCGACCTCATCGGAACGCTTGGTTATGAAGGCTCAACTGGCTTATGGCACATTTTGCTTTGGTTGTTTTCATGGATAATTCCAATTGAACCAGCAAGTGTAAATATTATTCACTTCACTTTTGTAACATTCTTTGTATGGTACTTTTTATTTAAAATTGAATTACCATTAATTTACAAAATCGCAATTCTTCTTCAGCTCACAGTACTTAGAAACTTATTTTGCGTAAGACAATATGTATTAGCATTAATCTTTATGATGCTTGCAGTTAGGGCCATTCAAAAAGACAAAAAATACCTACTATATACCATAGTCTTTTTACTAATGCAAGTACATGTTACCACTATTCCAATTGCAATCTCTTTTTGGGTTTATTACTTAGGAGTACAAATTATTAGAAAAAAGAAAATCAACTATATTTTAAATTTAATTCCAATTATGGGAATAGCACTGTGTATAGTGCAACTTTTACCACCAAGCGATTTAATGGAAGAGCTAAATACATGGAATATGAAAATTTCATTTTATCAACTAACGCAATATTTCAACAAGCTCATTTTCGGTGTATTTACAGTTAAATCTACAATGCTTAATATAATGCTATTTCCTACAGTAATAGCATTTCTACTAAACAAATTCTGGAAAGAGAATAAACAGCAAACTACAATTTGGATTTTATCAGTTTCCATATCTATTGCAGCATTTCTTGCAATTAGCATTGTAAAATATCTAGGAGTTAATAATTACGGAATTTTGTTTATTGCCTTAATAGCCTTTATAATAATAATTTATAATGAACTGAATATTAAGTGGAACCCTAAACTGTTTTTCATATTTATTCCAGTTATCATGTGGATGTCTTATGAATTTAAGGTAAAAATAAGCGACTATAATTATGCCCCCTACTCTTACGCTGACAAGCTAGCAAAATATCTTGACGAGAACTATCCCAACAAAACAGTTTTAACATTCCCAGAAACCCATTACAACTCTATAAGAGTTTATCGAAAGGGAAATCTACCAGTATTCTCTCTAGGAAGAAACGATTGCGTTGACTATACAATTTGGAATCACCATAGCGTTAGTAATATGACTAATAAACTCCCTTTAAGAGTCGATTCCTTACAGCTTTACTTCCAATCAGTTCCAGATAGTTTGATAAGATGTAAACAACCGGTAGTAATTGGAACAGAAGCCCTACTTTTTATTCTTGACGAAAATAGGAATCCCATAAAAGGTGATATTAAAATTAATGATACAATAAATCTTAAATTGATTAAATCCTTTGATGAGAAAACACTGAACTATATTACCGAAAAGTTCTTACTATTTGAAATTAAGGTAAATAATTGATGAAGACAGTAGCAATTTCACCCTTCTTAGATTAGGAACACTGCGGTTTAAAAAAGAAAACTTATGCTCAACAATACCTTATTTAGACTGATTATAAAATAAAACAAAGTGTTCTATTTTTTTTTATCTTTAAAAAAACTACACTATGTTTGTAACAATAAATTACATTTTATTAATTTAAAACAATAAGAGATGGCTTATAAAATTAATGACGATTGTACTGCTTGTGGTACATGTATCGATGAATGTCCAGTTGAGGCAATATCAGAAGGTGATATTTATGTAATTGACCCTGATTTATGTACAGATTGTGGTGCTTGTGCAGACGTATGTCCTGTAGAAGCTATCCACCCTGAGTAGTTTAAAAAAATTAACAAAAAAGACTGTTACTTAAGTAACAGTTTTTTTTTGCTTTATGATGAAAATTCTGGTTACTCCATATAATTTATTAGCACATTACCTTCGCAGCATTGAATTGGTAAAGAAAATAAACATGGATGCAGATATAGTTTTCTTAAAATCTGGAAAATATGACAATTATGTTAAATCAAACGGCTATAAACTTACAGAAAACACCCTTAATACTTATGACACTGTAATTGAAAAGGCGGAATCTTTCGATTTCTCATGGATTAACAAAAAATCTGTTAACCAAACAGTAGAAGCACTAATTGATATTATTAAAAACGAAAAACCCGATTACATTATTGGAGACACATACTTAGGTTTAAGAATTGCCGCAGAGCATTGCAAAACTCCGTTAATAAGCATATTAAACGCTTATCTCACACATTACTATAACGACCTTAGACCAGTGCCACACACACATAAAGCAATCTCTTTTAAACCCAAAGTATCAGAAAAAACTTGGAACAAGATTGTACGAACAGTTGAAAAAATGACATTACGTAAAGTACATACTCCTTTTCGTAAAATCAGACAAAAACTCAATTTAAAACAATATAATGATTTGTTTGATGAATTTGCTGGCGACCATAACATAATCTGCGATGATCCCGACATCTTTCCATCAACAAATTTACCTAATAATTATAAGTATTGCGGTCCTCTACTATATTCCTGCACCAAACAAAACAATAAACTATTAAACTTTTTAAAACTCCACAACAGCAAAAAGACAATATTAATCTCGATGGGTAGCACTGGGAACACTAGTAATGTTGGCGATTTATCAAATTCTTTTTGGCAGAACTTCAACATCATCTGTACCGGAGCAATAGAAGAAAAACAAACTGAAAACATTTATTATACAGATTTTATTAATTTTGATAAGGTCTCACATTTTATAGATTTACTAATATGCCATGGTGGAAATGGAACAATTTATCAGGCAATAAATAGCAAGATTCCCACTATTGCAATCCCAACAATATTTGAACAAGAATGGAATATCTACCGCTTCGAGAAATTATCATATTGTAAGGTTTGGTATCCTGAAGATAATATTAAAAACTTATACAAGCTCATCGAAGAAATGACATTAGAAAACACTCTTAACACAAAGAATACAAAGCTCAAAACAGAGCTGAACACAGTTATTAATGATTTTTTTAACTAACAATAAAACAAACGTAATCTTAACACAACTTAACAACTAAATATCAGACCTACTTTCTTAAAAAACTAATATTTTTTGTGTAATAATAATGTTTTTCCCGTTTTACCGCCACCACCTGATTATTTTATCTTTTTATTTCAAATATTTATCTAACCACGCTTTAAATTCACGTTGCCATAAGATACTATTTTGAGGTTTTAACACAAAATGTGTTTCTTCGGGAAACACAAGTAGTTTACTTTCAACTCCATTTAGTTGAGCTGCATTAAAAGCCTGTAAACTTTCGGTATATGGTATTCTAAAGTCATAACCTCCAGCAATAATAAGGATTGGGGTATTCCATTTATGAACAAATTTATGTGGGGAGTTTTCATAAGAGTTTTGAGCAACTTTATTATCTTTTTCCCAATAAGCACCACCTAGGTCATGATTAACAAAGAACATTTCTTCTGTTGCAGCATACTGCGATTCCAGATTAAACATTCCGCAATGCGAAATAAATGCCTTAAAAGTTTTATCTTCATTATGACCTGCAAGCCAAAAAACAGAAAACCCGCCATAACTTGCCCCAACAGCACCAATTCGATCCTCATCAATATATGGTTCATTTTTAAATTCATTTACTGCCGACATATAATCCTTCATATTTTGACCACCGTAATCGCCAGATATTTGGGCATTCCACTCTGTTCCAAAACCTGGTAAACCACGACGATTAGGAGCCACAACAACATATCCGTTTGCCGCCATTATTTGAAAATTCCATCTATAACTAAAAAATTGTGAAACTGCCGATTGTGGTCCACCCTGACAATACAATATCGCAGGATATTCTTTTGTTGCATCAAACTTTGGAGGTAATATTAACCAAACCAGCATTTCTTCTCCGTCAGTTGTAGTAATCCATTTCTCAACAATTTTACCCATTTCAATATTATCATAAATATGTTTATTAGTAAAAGTTATCTGACGTTCTTCGCCCTCTTTGCTTAATTCAAAGAGCTCTGTTGCCATAGACATGCTCATTTTTTGAATAATAAAACTATCCTTTTTATGCAAGATTGCAAAAATATTATGAGGTCCATCGGTTATTTGAACTATCTCTTTAGTTTTTGTATTGATTCTAAAAACTTGCTGAGTTGCATTTATATCAGAAATAAAATAAATATTTTCTAAAGCATCATTTTCGATAGGCCAAACAACATTTGAAACATTGTAATCAAAGTCTTTAGTAAGATAAGTTTTTGCTCCAGTTTCAAAATCCATTATAAATAATCGTTCTTTGTCGGCCTCATAACCCGGTGTCTCCATACTTGTCCACGAAATCATTTTTGAGTCTGGCGAGAACACTGGATACTTATCATATCCAAGCATACCTTTTGTAATATTATCAGTTTTCCCTGTTTGCATATCATAAATATATATATCCGAATCTGTACTAAGAGCATACTCTTTTCCATTCATTTTCTTACATGTATATGCTATTTTTTTTCCATCTGGACTCCAAGAGATTTCCGAATCATCAAAATATGCACTCATTGGTGCATCCCATCTCTCTCCAGGCATAATATCTATTGGTGTTCCAACAGACATATCATCAAAATCAGCAACAAAAATATGAGAATAAGCATAATCATGCCAATTATTCCAATGTCTATACATAAGATCCTCGGCAACAATTACTTCTGCTTTTGGTAGATCTTCATGAGTTTCAGTTGGTTTTTTATCCAATTTTACATCTGATGTTAAAAGAATTTTATCTCCAGTGGGAGAAGGCTTAAAAGCATTTATACTTATATCCAGATTTGATATTTGCGTTTGCTCACTACCATCTATATTCATTGACCAAATTTGGACAGCATCTGTTTGCGAGGATAAAAAAGCAATTTTAGCACCTTCGGATATCCATCGGGCATTAAAACAAGAATAGTTTCCAGTTGTAAGTTGCTTTGCCTCTCCACCTTTAGTTGGAATAGAAAAGACATGTGTATAAGCACGATTTTCTTCAATATTGTAATATGTGATATTATAAATTAAGGTATTACCATCTGGGCTTAACTGTGGGTCGCTTACACGTCCGAACTTCCACAATATTTCGGGAGTAAGAATTCCATTATCAATTTCCTCATCACTTAATGAGACATCAGGCATTGTAAAGCTTTCTCCATTATTAACAAGTGTTTCAGGTTTACACGAAACAAATATTACAGCTACACTCAACAAAATATAACATATACGTTTCATAATCAGAATATTTAATATTTATTGTTAAAAATTTCTACTAATCAAAACAGCAATTAAAAGATTATCTTTGTTTTTCAATTACATCGTTAAGAGCACTTATTGCAAGGTCGTAATTTGGCAAAACATCTAAAGCTTTTCGATAATCTAACTCTGCTAATTTTAGCTTTCCCATCATCTCATAAGCTACTCCACGGTTATAAAAAGCCTTATGAGCAGTCGAGTCTATTTTTATAGCATTCGTAAAGTTTTTGACTGCACTTTCGTAATCTCCAATACCATTAATAAAGACATAACCTTTATTATAATACGCTTGATAATAGCTCGAATCAGCACGTATAACATAATTGTATTCATCTAAAGCCTCATCATACATTTTAAAATGCTGAAACACTATACCTGCGTTAAATCTAATTTCGAGATTATTGGGGAACAATCTAATTGCCGAAATAAAATACTCTACACCTAGAGGATTATCTTGTCTATAATATATCATTCCTAACATATTATAGGCCTGCCAATTTTCGTTATCGTATTCTATTGATTTGCGTAGTGCCTTAACAGCATCTTCGTATGATTGAGTTTCATTCAAAATAAGCCCTTTTACAAAATAAGACTCCGATGATTGCAAATTATTAGTTTCCAGATTAATAATTTCATGCATTGCCTCCTTATACATCTCGACATAAAAATAAATTTGAGCAAGTTTTAGTCTAGCTTCGCCATGCATAGGAAATAGTTCAAGGCATTTAACGAGAGATTCTTTTGCCAAACCCGACTCTCCTTTTAACAAATAGAGATCACATAATTCACTATACACCTCAGGCAAGAGCGAATCAACACGTAAAGCTATCTCAAAATCGTTAATCGCTTCTTCTATATCTTCATTTTCAATTTGCAGATACGCTCTTTGAACAAACAATTGAGCATTTTCGGGATTTTCTCTAATTTTAACAGTTAAACTTTGGACAGTCTCAGTAGTATCATCAATTGCCTGCTCATTTTGATTATTTTGTGAAGTGTTATTGCAGGCAAAAATAAAACCACTTAATATAAATACAAGTGCAATAAATTTGTACATTATTTTCTAAGTTTTTCGATAATCTTTACTTCAATTTCATCACTTAACTCAGGGTTATCCTTTAAAATATTTTTTACAGCATCTCTCCCCTGCCCAAGTTTAGTTTCACTATAGCTAAACCAGCTACCGCTTTTCTTAATAATTTCTAGCTCCACACCTAAGTCAATAATTTCTCCTATTTTTGAAATCCCTTGGCCATACATAATATCAAATTCAGCTTTTCGGAAAGGTGGTGCGACTTTATTTTTAACAACTTTTACTCTTGTTCTATTTCCAGTAATATCCTCACTATCTTTAATTTGTCCAATACGACGAATATCAACACGCATAGATGCGTAAAACTTAAGAGCGTTACCCCCTGTAGTGGTTTCAGGATTACCAAACATAACCCCAATTTTTTCGCGAAGCTGATTAATAAAAATACAACAAGTTTGTGTTTTATTAATATTTGCTGTTAGTTTACGTAATGCTTGCGACATTAAACGTGCTTGAAGTCCCATCTTAGAGTCTCCCATTTCACCTTCAATTTCGGCTTTAGGAGTTAATGCTGCAACAGAGTCTATTACAATTATATCAATAGCTCCCGATCGAATTAAGTTATCAGTAATTTCTAGAGCTTGCTCACCATTATCGGGCTGCGAAATAATAAGATTTTCAACATCTACGCCCAGTTTCTCTGCATAGAATCTATCAAAAGCATGCTCTGCATCAATCATAGCAGCAATACCACCAGCTTTTTGAGCCTCGGCTATAGCATGAATAGCCAATGTAGTTTTACCAGAAGATTCTGGACCGTAGATTTCGATTACTCGCCCACGAGGGTATCCGCCAACTCCAAGTGCTATGTCAAGTGCAATCGAACCAGACGAAATTACAGGCACATCAACTACAGCTTGTGAACCTAACATCATTATCGAACCTTTGCCATAATCTTTTTCTATTTTACCCATAGCAAGCTTTACAGCTTTCAATTTCTCATTTTTAATATCTTCAGATTTATTTGTCATAATAATTTATTTTTTCTCGTTTAATATCTGGTTTGTATGGTCTTTTGTTTTTACTTTATCAAATATGGCGTCAATTTTACCTTCCTTATTAATTACATAAGTTTTTCGTAAAACACCCTGATATTGTTTACCAAACATTTTTTTCTCACCCCATGCACCATACAATTTTAATATTTTTTTATCGGTATCACTAATTAAATCAAAAGGTAATTGATGTTTTTCAATAAACTTTTGATGGCTTTTTTCACTATCAGGACTAACACCAAGTACCTCGTAATTTTTAGACATCCACATCTCATAATTATCTCGCAAATCGCAAGCCTCAGCAGTACAACCCGGAGTACTATCCTTTGGATAAAAATATAAAATCAAATTTTTACCTTTAAAATCCTCTAAATTAATTTCCTTCCCCTCTTGATTAACACCTTTAAAATTGGGTGCCTTTTCCCCTATTTTTAAATTACTCATAATTACCTTTTAAATTATTATACAAATATAAATTTCACAATTGAAATAACCACGTAAAACCCAAAAAGTTTATTAACAATTAATTTATAAGCGAATAAAAACAGTAAAGTATATCAGCTAATATTGATTGCAAGAAGTGCAAAGACAGGGAAACTGGCATTCCCAAAACGAAAGTCATTCTTAATTTATCAAAATATGGTTTTGACGATAAAACCACATCCACTCTTTGCGACAATTCTGATCCAACAAGATTAAGCGTAAAAAAAGCTTGCAAACCTTTAATTATTCGCAAGCTTTATTATTTTACGTGATCCCACCAAGAATCGAACTTGGATCTACAGTTTAGGAAACTGCTATTCTATCCATTGAACTATGGGACCAATTTTTATGCAAAAATAAAATAAAATTCTATTTCAACGAAAAAATAAAATAATTTACCAATTTTGTAGTTTACACTTAACACAAATAAATACAGTTATGCTTTTTATAAAAAATATTTTTTTCTTAATAATACTGAGTAATTCTGTAATAAGTTTTGCTCAAGTTACTGACACACTTACAATTTATTATGGTATTGATGCTGCAGAGCTTGAAGGAGAATGGCAAAATGAAATACGCAATAAATTAAAAAACAATGTCGTAGATATTAAAATTTATTCTTACACAGATTTTCTAGGTTCTACTGAACATAACAAACGCCTTTCAGACAAGCGTGCAAATTCAACAAAATCATTTCTTATTTCGCAAAAAGTTTCTACAAATTTAATCAGCGAATGTAAAGGCATGGGAATACACCCTTTTAGTTCATATACAAATCGTACAAACCCTGATGATAGAGGAGTTTTACAACACAGAATCACTAAACTAGTTTTTATTTATGATAACGAGATAAAAAACAAAAAAAACAGCTCTCAAAACCTTCAAGAAAAGATAAAAGATACCATAGAAGAACTCAAAACTATTCCAATGTTTGCAGATTTAAGTGAAGAGAAACTTGTAATTGGCGACAATATTATTCTTGACAACATTATATTTCATGGTGGAACTCCAATATTTAAATCCGAATCAGAAAAGGCTCTAAAACAACTACTTATCGCAATGCAAAATAACCCTACACTTAAAATTGAAATCCAAGGACATATATGCTGCCAATCTGATGGCTTAGACGGCTGGGACAGAATTAATAAAAATAATGAATTAAGTACAAATCGAGCAAAAGCTGTTTATGATTATCTGGTAAAAGGAGGAATTGAAACCAAACGAATGACATATATAGGTTTAGGATCGGAATATAAACGTTTCCCGGAGGAACGGAGTTTTCGTGAAGAAGACTTAAATAGAAGAGTAGAGATCTTAATAATTGACAAATAGAGTTTTCACACGTTGACTCACCAAAAACAGCTACTCATCCTGATTGTTTTGCAATAGCTTATTGATGGCATCCAAAAGAATATCTGAAGTTTTGTGAAAATATCTTTTTCCTTTATACGCAAGACACCACCGGATACCATTAACTGGGTCAATCAAAAACAATTCATCAAATTCGATTAAGTCTGCACGTGTAATATCTGCTTTATAAACCTGATAACCAAGCTCTTGCAGAGTAAGTAAAGCAAAGTTTACAAAGACATTATAGTAATTTGGGAGAATGTTTTTAGGAATATAAATAGACTTTCCTTTTGTACAAAACAAGACAGCATCGGTAGTTCTTAAAATTATTTGCTTTTCATCTATAAGTAACCATTGATCAGCTTCAGAAAAATTCAAATTACTCTTTAAAAGAAACTCTTCGCTAAAAACAGGGTATGCACTGTTTTTACAAATAAAGTCAGGAATATAAAACCAATCAGCAACATCAATTTTAAGTCCTTTATTATTTAACTTGAACCATTCAGTTTCGTTTTTTTCAACAGTAATTAAAACTGATACAGTATTGTCATCCGACAATTTTGTTTCTGATGCATTTCGAAAAACAGTTACCTCGGCTTTAAACCCTTGATAAATTCGATTTTTCTGCAATAATAATTCAATATCTGTGGCAAAAATTGACTTTTCAAATAAAACAGGAACTTGCATTTTAGACTTTCTCATATATTCTATAAAAAAATCAAAATTTTGTTCAAACAAAAACACTTTCGAGGAGTTTCCCCGCAGTAATATACTAAAAGCATCTCCATATTTTAAACCTCTATTATTTGCAAATAAACAAGGCTTATCGGCAGGAAGAATTTCACTATTTAGCATTAAGTGTCTTGCCATTACAAACTACCATTTACAATATCAACACAAGTTTGGTAAATATTTTGATTAGACTTTACTAAAATCCCTTTTACACCACATCTTTTTGCTGCTTCAACATCACGAGGGCTATCTCCTATCATAAATGATTTTACCGCATCAATATTATAAACTGCCATTGCCTTCTCTAACATCAAAGCTTGAGGTTTTCTACATAAGCATTTGCCAAATTCGTCGTGGTGCGGACAAAAATAAAAATCATCAACTTGGGTATTATAACCAGCAAGATACTCACACAATTTAATGTGCATTTCTAATACATCATTTTCTGTATAAAGTTGTTTAGCTATTCCACCTTGATTTGAGATTACTATCACTAAAAAGTCATTCTTTTTAAGCAAATCAATTGTTTCTCCTACACCATCATTAATAATAAAGTCGTCAACCTTACAAGTATAATGTCCAGGTTCATGATTTATAATACCATCTCTATCAATAAAAACTGCTTTTTTCATAATGGGATTGTAGTAATTCTATTAATAAAATATTGTATAAGTTGAGGTTTCAATATTAGTGGGAAAAAAAATCCAAATACTGCACCCCAAAAATGTGCATCATGACCAATATTATCGCTTCCACGCTTTGACATTCTGTATGAGTAGATAAGATAAATTGCACCAAACACTATTCCTGGAATAGGTAAAATGCCAAAAAAATAGACTTTATTCCATGGATCAAAAAAGATAGTAGCAAAAACCACAGCCGATACCGCTCCCGAGGCTCCCACAGCCGAATATGACGAGTTATTTTTATGTTTAAACAAAGAAAAAAAAGATGAAAACACAATAGCTAAGAGGTAAAAAATAATAAAAAGCATATCCCCAAAGCTATCCCAAACAATATCAAAATAAACAAGCAAAACAGACCCAAACGACCAAAATACAAGCATATTAATAATAACATGAGGCCAATTTGCATGAACAAATCCATGTGTTATAATACGGTGGTATTCATTATTTTTAAATATCAAATATGGAGAAAACAATAATTTTGAAAACAAATCTCTGCGTTGCCACGAAATATAAGTAACAATCCCTGTAATAATAACTATAATTAAGATTATATTGTTCATTTAGTGTAAAATCTTATAAAACAATTCTTTAGCAAGGTCTCCATCATCAGGATTAACAGCCCCAACTCCTTTAAGTTGAGCATCAGCCTCACGCAAATATGAAATAATATTAATTAACTTACCAAGACTATAATTATTTGCAGCCAATTTATACTCATCAACAAAATATTTATTTACTCCCAAAGCCGAAGCTGCATTATATTGACTTTTATCGGTAAGGCTATGGTAAATAAGTACTTTTTTAAAATACTCAAACAATCGGGCAACTGTTGCTATAAGCGGATTGTTCTTTTTATCTTTTGCAAAATAATCAACAATTTTATATACTTTTAATTTATCTTTATTGCTAAGTGCTTTTTGAAGTTCAAAAACATTAAAATCTCGGTTTACTCCAATATTTTGTGCTACATCATCTTTATTTATTTGTGTCCGATCCTCAGGCACAGTAATCTTAAGTTTTTTTATTTCGCTAGCCAATCTAGAAAGATCGGCACCAATACTTTCGTAAAGTAAACGCAGTGCTTCGGGATGTATAGTAAGATTTTCACTTGACAACTTAGAAGTTATCCATGAATAAACTTCACGCTCATATTTTCTTTTAGATTCGTAAATTACACCTAGACTTGAAATCTGTTTATATACTTTTGTGCGTTTATCAAATTTAGCGGTATTTTTAAAACTAAAAACTAACAAAGTCGATTTTACAGGATTTTGAATATATGGTTCAAAATTCTTAAACTTATCAATTTGCTGTGCCTCCTTAATAATTATTACCTGCAAATTAGCCATCATCGGAAAACGACGAGCCTGCTCAATTACTGTATTAACATTAACATCTTTACCATAAAGTATAGTTTGGTTAAATGCCTTCTC
Source organism: Bacteroidales bacterium (assembly GCA_028686735.1). GTDB lineage: Bacteria > Bacteroidota > Bacteroidia > Bacteroidales > ML635J-15 > Bact-19. Next base: position 14,842 of record JAQUBO010000022.1, on the reverse strand, counting down.
GGATTCAGTTAAAACATTCTCCGAGATAAAATTTGTAAGTTCATCAATAAAATATCCCTCATCTCCATAAAAAAGATAAATAGGTTTATAAATTTTTTTCTTTAAATCGCTAAGTATATTATTGAATTCCATACTTTATTTTCTTTCTTGCACAAAAGTAATCAATCCTATTTAAATTAAACACAATTACGCCATCTTAATTTAAAATATTATCTAAAAATAATTAACAATCAAAACAATATTACTAGATTGTAATAAAACATTACAGTATACAGAGTTTCCCCCGCTCGCTCGGCTTTGTGAGTACCAGTGTACTATGCCTGTTGAAGTAAGTTCGCAAACTGGGGTATCATGCTTTTTGGATTGCTATACACCAAAAAATCATATTAAAAGACACGAATAAGCATATTCTAAACCTTAACTTACAACTCGTTCCATAAAAACTTATAATAAATGAAAACCTTAGCTGACTGTTTCAAAAAGTAATGAAAAACAATTGAAATTATTATGATAAAAAAGTATGGGTTTGCCCTGTACAATTATTCTTTAATCTCCTATACTTTTACAGCTTTTTATATCTTTGCAAAAAAAGTCGCAAATGTGAAAGCATATAGTAAAAACATAAGCTTACTATATTTGATAAAAATTGCCAAATGGTTTATGTTGTATATGCCCATAATTGTACTTTTTTATCAAGAAAACGGGCTCAGTTTACGAGATGTTTTAACATTACAGGCTATATATTCGATTGCAATAATTGTACTCGAAATTCCCTCTGGTTACCTTGCTGATGTATGGGGAAGAAAAAACACTATTATCCTTGGAGCGATTTTAGGAACATTAGGCTTTGCTGTTTATAGTTTTAGTTATGGTTTTTTTGGCTTTTTAATTGCGGAATTAATACTTGGCATGGGCCAAAGTTTTATTAGCGGTAGCGACTCAGCTTTATTATACGACAGTTTAAAACAAAATAACCAAGAAAAGCACTATGTAAAATACGAAGGTCGTATCTTATCTATTGGTAATTTTGCCGAAACTATAGCAGCTGTTGCTGGTGGTTTTTTAGCCGAGATAAGCCTTCGCACACCTTTCTATTGGCAAACTGCAATTGCATTTATTGCTATACCAGCAGCCATTATGCTAACAGAACCTTATCGTATTCGACAAAACAAAAGCAAGGTTCTAACTCAAATATTATCAATTGTAAAACTTTCTTTATTCAAATCAAGACAATTATCTGTTAATATATTTTTCTCCTCTATTATTGGCTGTGCTACTTTAACAATGGCCTGGTTTATTCAAGCATACTTAAAAGATGTCCAAAATTTTTCGGAATATCAAATTGGTATTGCATGGTCAGTACTAAACCTAAGTGTTGGAGTTGCAACAATTTTTGCATATAAAATAGAGAAAAAGCTAGGACGAATTTTAACATTATTGCTTATATTATTAGTTATTAGTGGCTCATATATTTTTATTGGACTAACAGAATTAAAGATTGTCTTTTTGATAATTTGGTTATTCTACATTGCCCGAGGAATTGCAACTCCAGTATTAAAAGACTATATCAACAGATTATGTAAACCCGAAGTCAGAGCTACGGTTCTATCTATTCGTAATTTTACTATTCGCATCTTCTTTGCAGGTTTCGGACCTATGGTTGGTTGGATAGCTGATTTATACACACTGCAGACTGCATTTATTATAACTGGAATTACAATCTCAATTTCAGGAGTAATTCTATTCATAATTTATATCCCTTTTCTGTTAGATAAATCTTCGTAATTAGTCTTTGCAATAAAACGTCAAATACTGCATTTAGACGTCGCTCAATATACCACGTTACTCTCATTTCTGAAACAGTCATCCGTTAGCTGACGGAGTAAACTGACTTCGTCTTCTTCCTCCCTGCAAGGAATAGTCAAAGCGAGCTTTGCCTCTGCTCTTGTTTCGTTCGTCAGCTCCTTAGTTTCAGAAACTTCGAACCGACTGAAAGGAGCTCATGAACACCATTAAAATAATAAGTTTTTGTGAATAAAGCATTGTCTTTGACCTTTCTTACCTGTCTGCCGACAGGCTGGTAAAAGACGAAAAAGGTGATTTCTGTTACTATGCATGGCGATACTAATGGCTTGTCGAAGCAAGATTGTAGAAGTAAGCTCATAAACTGGGTTCTTGCAGGTATTAATTATAAAAACATGAATTCAAAACATCTTTTAAAATATTATCATTTATCTTGATTATTAAGCGTAATTGTTGCATATTTGTAATCACAAAAAAACCACAAAAGTGTTCAAAACAAAACATAAAATTGTTAGCAAGAAAGAAATTCAAACTGGCCTAAAGCTCAAAGGTTTTTTTGGAGGTATTATTTCGAGTTTTATAATGATTATTTTCAGTATAAACAAGTTAAACAGAATGTATAATAAATGTTATGCTGATACACCAATAGAATTTGGTAAAAATTGCCTTTCGCATCAAAATATTAAATTATTAAGAAACACTGGTGATCATAAGCATATTCCTAAGTCTGGTCCTGTTATATTTCTTTTTAATCATCCTTACGGTGGTTTGGATGCACTCGCAATCTCTTCGGTTATTCTTGAGCATAGACCCGACACAAAATTCATAGCAAATTTTCTACTTAGCCGAATTGAACCAATAGCTCCGTATCTTTTTGAAGTCAATCCATTTGAGACGCGCAAAGAAGCATTCTCAAGCCTTTCGGGACTAAAAGAAATGTATAAATATTTAGAAGACGGAAATGCTGTTTGCTTGCTTCCAGCAGGTGAGGTTTCCACAAAATACAAAGGGTCTAAAGTTATTGAAGATAGAGACTGGCAATCTAATATGATGAAACTAATTAGAGCTTATGATACTCCTATAATTTCGGGATATATATCGGGTCAAAACTCAAGACTATTCCATTTTATGGGGAAAATACACCCAGCTTTAAGAACGGCAATGTTACCTCGCGAATTACTAAGAAAAAAAAATACCAGCGTTTACATTAGATTTAGCGGTCATTCGACCAATAAATTTTTAAAGTCAGTTGATAACAATAAAGATTTAGCAAAAATTCTTAAAGCAAAAACTTATTGTCTGGCTGATAAACGCATGTTAAAAAAACAAGCCGAAAGTAAAACCACTCAACTTAAAGAAATAATAAACAAAACTGAGCAAGACGCATTATCTAACGAGATTAAAGCCATTACTGCAAACAATTTACTATTTAAAACAGACAATTATTTGTGCTTTTTTGCTTCAACTAAAGAAATACCAAATATTTTTAGAGAAATTTCTCGATTAAGAGAAGTTACATTCCGTGAAATAGGAGAAGGAACAGGAAAGGAACATGATACTGATACTTTTGACCATTATTACAAACATCTTTTCATTTGGGATGCAAACGAAAACTGTTTAGTTGGAGCTTATCGAATAGGTATGGGCAAGGATATTTTAAAAGAAAAAGGTATTGAAGGTTTTTACATTAACACTCTTTTTAAACTAAAACAAAATTTTATCCCTTATTTAGAGAGATCAATGGAAATGGGACGCTCTTTTATTGTACAAGAATATCAAAGAAAAGCTCTACCGCTATTTTTACTATGGAAAGGGATTTATTTTGTAACTCAAAAACTTCCTGAATACAAATACCTTATAGGTCCAGTAAGTATTTCAAGTTTGTACTCAGAAAACTCAAAAACCTTAATTGTTGAATATCTAAAACGCAATCATAAATGGTCAGAATTAAACCAAATGGTGGAGTGTAAAATCCCATATAACTATACACTAAATCACCAGCACGAAATATTACTTAATACTTTTGGTAAAGATATTTCAACATTAGATAGATTGATAAGAGATATAGACTTAAATAATTTTGGAATTCCTGTTTTGATTAAAAAATATTTGTCGCTTGGCGGAAAAATACTTGACTTTAATATAGATCCTAAATTTAACTACTCTGTAGATGGATTGGTAGTTTTAGAAATTGATGTTGTTTCTGAAGAGGTTATTAAGTCCTACAATAAATAAATTTCTTAATAAATTGTAATTTTTTGAACAAATATAATATTAAAAATCTTATAAGTTATGGCAGAAAATCCAAAAATAAGTGGCTCATTAATTGGTTTTTTTAGCAATCTAGTTAAAACAAAAGGAGGAATAAATCTTGCCCAGGGCATTCCAGGCTTTCAACCACCCAAAGAGCTCATCGAAATACTCAGCCAAACAATAAACGAAAACTACCACCAATATGCCCCTGGATTAGGCAACCTAAAACTTATAAACGAAATTCAGAAATTATATCCAAAAATAAATAAGAAAACTACTGCATTTATCACAACTGGAGCCACAGAAGCAATTTCTCTAATTTACACTTATCTTAACAAAAAACTAAAATCAGAACTTAATGTTTTGGCATTCTCGCCTGCCTACGAAACATATATCCATTTACCAAAAATATTTGGCAATAATTTTTATTCGGTAAGTAATAAAGCTAATTCATATTTTGATAAAGACGAATTACAAAAGAGTATTTCCGACAATAAAATCAAACTAATATTTGTAGCCTCACCAGGAAACCCTTATGGAAAGATCTTAACTAAAGATGAATTTGAATTTCTAATAGATATTTGTAATACAAATAAAATATACTTAATAATAGATGCGGTTTACAGCGATCTATATTTAACCAAAGAAAAACCATATTACCCTACCGACAAAATTTCAGAATATATTTTTTATGTCAATAGTTTTTCAAAAAAATTCTCAATTACAGGTTGGCGTATAGGCTATTTTTTATGTCATAATTCGCATGTAAAAGAGATATCATATATTCATGATTACATAGGGTTATCTGGTCCTGCACCTCTACAAGAAGCTTTAGCAAGATATCTTGAAAAAGGTAATACACAACACTATATCGACAAGATCAAAAAAACAATTTTTGATAATATGAATTTTGCAGAAAATATGCTTAATAATAATAAGTTCAATTGCTTACCAACAGATGGAGGCTATTTTATTTGGGCAAAACTTCCAGAGAATTTCGATGATGGACTAAAATTTGGACTCGACCTCTACGAAAAACATCAAACAGCAATAATACCAGGTCAACACTTTGGCAATGAATGGAAAAAATATATTAGAATAAATATCGCCCGTGAAAAAGAAGAATTCGATAAAGGAATTAAAAATATTATTAAATATGTTGGTTTTTAGATAATCTACCAATACTTCTTTTATCAAAATTACTTAAGTACATAACAAAAATTTAACAATATCTATTTCTGTTTGATGTTCCACAATCTGCTTTCGTGTTACTGCCACAATTTGGCTTTCGATTACAATCTGGTTTTCTAGTAACTCGTAAACCAATACTTATGAACAAAAGATTTATCTCACCCTTACTCCTTTGGGCTTATAACCATAACAGAAAAATACTTAACGTGCTGAATGCAGAACTTTATGCAAAGCTTTTAGCTAAAAAAGTTAAAAAACTGATAAAAAACAAACAATAGATAACAGGTAGAGGAATAGTTCAACCTGCGACACTCTCTAGGTGCTGCAGAATGCTTATATTACTGTTTACTGTAGAGCGTTTTTTACTTTTTCTTGTGCTTCAGATCCCATTACTTGCCACAAATAGGCGTTTTGATTATGAATAAAAATAAGATGCACCGATTGATCTGAATCTTCAATAAACTTTCTGACGGTCTTTATCAGTTTTCGAGAAGGTCTTCTAAAAAAGTCGTTCCACAGAATAACTCCATAATAATCTGACTGAGGTAAATCAATTAAGGCAATTTTTGTATCATCTGATCTGCTAGAACTTTTAAGCAGGAAATTCAAATCATAATTATGCGTATTTAAGCTTACTATATCGAGACTCGGTGGAAATGTATCGAAACATCCTTTAATATTCCAATTCATCGGAATCGGAGGGTCGATATAACAATTCACAATTTTAAATATTTCGATTCCGTTTTTATCAAATAATCGAAACTGCGTTGGCTGAGTGTCATCTTTCAACACTCTTTTAAATGCAAAATATTCGGAAGAATCCGTCTCAATAATTGTTAATTCTTTCTCCCGACTGGAATAAATTTCACTTAGTCCGGTGTAATATGCAGCAGTATCCAAGGTCAAATTATACTCATCAGGAATTTTATACCGTTTCGCTTGCTTACTAATTTCTTTGTCACTTTTCCAATTCGGGGTGGTATCTACTCCTAGCAACACGCTATAAACAACACCACAACTTGACAAAAATGGAATTAAAATTAGGCAAAAGATTATGCTTTTTAATAAGTTTTTCATGTTTCTTCTGATACTTTACAAAGTTCTAGTCTAATTCGCAAACAAAACACATAACATAATTAAAAAACCTAAATATTATTTTATAAATCCCTGTTTTTTCAAGACCTCTAATAATACATGAGAGAAGTGCTCATTATTAGCTTGAGGGTATCTAATATCTGTAAAAACTTGTGCCAAAGTCTCTTTGCTATTTTCTTTAATAAATTGTTTACTATCTTCACGAGCTTCTTTTTCTGCATATAATCTATCAATCTCCTCAGGTTTATAATCATTATATTTTTCATAATGGACAACTGCCTCAAGAGGTAATCTATCAGTGAGTTCGGGGGTTTCGTCTGGATAGCCAATTGTTACAGCAGTAACTGGGACCACCCCTTTAGGAAGATTTAAAATATCAATAATTTTATCAGCATTATATATTGCAGTACCTAGGTAACAAAACCCTAAACCATTTGCAGCAGATTCAATACAAGCATTTTGGGCGGCAATTATTGCGTCAATAGCAGCAGTAAGGAATGACAAAAAATTATCATATCCTGGTTGTGCTTTTCGTTGACGACACCACTTGTTAAAACGATTAAAATCGGCACAAAACGTAAGAATTGCAGGTGCATTTTTTACCATTGGCTGATTAAAATGTGTAGGTGCTAATTCATCTTTTATTTTAGGATCAGTGGTAACAACTACAGAGTAAACCTGCATATTGCCAGTATTAGAAGCTCGTATTGCTGCCCCTAAAATACTATCCATCACATTTTTGGGAATCTGTTTGTCGGTGTATTTCCTAATAGTACGATGTTCTTGAATTTCTTTAAGCATAATTATTGTTTTTTCTTGCAAAGATAAAAATAGAATTTTAAATATCATCAGAATTAGTCATACTTCTATAAAGTGAATTTCACTGACAGTATATATGCATAATACACTTAAATCGTGTCTGTCTATCATGTCCGATTTACTCACAATGGAATTTTAATTTAGCGGTGTTCGTGATACCGCTTCGCTAAATTCTACATTATGCTTGCATTAGCAATCAGCAATTCGTCAGTTGACGGACTAAAACATTGACTTACAATAGCTTGCAAACCTCAAGCTCGCACATTACAGCTCAGACACTTGAGTTTATAAAAAACACTAAATAAAAAAATGATCAAACAATTGGAGTTTTTTATTAGTTTTGTAAAAAAATAATTCATGGGAAATATTGTAGCAATAGTAGGAAGACCAAATGTTGGGAAATCAACACTTTTTAATCGTTTAATTGAGCGACGCGAAGCAATAGTTGACAACGAGAGCGGAGTTACTCGCGATCGGATATACGGGCATTCTGTTTGGAACGGTAAAGAGTTTTCTGTTGTTGATACAGGAGGCTTTGTAGATAACTCTAAAGATGTTTTTGAGCAAGAAATAGCAAAGCAGGTATTGATAGCTATTGAGGAAGCCGATGTAATAATTTTTGTACTTGATGTAGAACTAGGTCTCACAGATTTAGACTTAGCAGTTGCGGAGATACTGCGTAAAACAAAAAAACCTGTCTTTGTAGCTGCCAATAAAGTTGACAACAATGCTCGTATTCCTGATAGCTATGAATTTTATAGTTTAGGATTAGGAGAGGTATTTAGCATTTCGGCAATGACTGGCTCTGGAACAGGAGACATTCTTGATGCAGTTGCTAAAGTGCTGTCTAACGATATACCGCATGTTGAAGATGAGCTCCCAAGAATCACTATTGTTGGACGACCAAATGTTGGTAAATCATCGCTTACAAATGTTTTAATTGGCGAAGAAAGGAATATTGTAACAGAAATAGCTGGAACAACCCGCGACTCAATAAATACACGATATAATAAATTCGGATTTGACTTTATGCTGGTTGATACTGCGGGAGTAAGAAGGAAAAACCGAGTTAGCGAAAATTTGGAGTTTTATTCGGTTATGCGTGCTATTAGAGCAATTGAGCACTCAGATGTTTGTGTACTTATGATTGATGCAAGTCTCGGTTTTGAGGCTCAAGATCAAAATATACTTAATCTTATCCGCAAAAATAAAAAAGGGATTGTTATAGTTGTCAATAAATGGGATCTTATCGAAAAATCAACAAACTCTGTTAAAGAATTTACTAAGCAGATTATGGATAAAATAGCACCATTTAATGATATCCCAATACTATTTATATCTGTACTCAACAAACAACGCATTCATAGTGTTATCGAATCAGCCTTAAGAGTATATGAAAGTCGCACACAAAGAATTGCAACAGGAGTTTTAAATAATGTAATGCTCGAGGCTATCGAAGCTTACTCTCCTCCAGTAACAAAAGGCAAACGCATTAAAATAAAATATGTAACACAATTGCCTACTCCTACCCCTGTTTTTGCATTTTTCGCAAATCTACCACAATATATTCGCGAACCTTATAAAAGATACTTAGAGAATAAACTTCGTGAAAACTTTGATTTTACAGGAGTACCAATAACGCTAGTGTTCAGAGATAAGGGATAAAAAATTGTCGTCGAAATACGTATAAATAATTTTATTCAAATTCATTTCGATAAGTAATATAATTTCGCCATTTGTCAATACATGTTTGCATGTCATCAGGTAAAACAGAATCAAAATGCACATGTTCACCAGTTGAGGGATGTATAAAACCAAGTGATTTTGCATGTAAAGCTTGCCGCGGCAGTATTTTAAAACAATTTTCAACAAATTGCTTATATTTAGTAAATGTAGTTCCTTTAAGTATCTTATCGCCACCATATTCTGCATCGTTAAACAAGGGATGTCCAATATGCTTTAAATGGACTCTAATTTGATGTGTTCGTCCTGTTTCCAAACGACATTCAATAAGATTAACATACCCCAATCTTTCGATAACCCTATAGTGTGTTATTGCAGCTTTTCCATACTCACCATCAGGAAAAACATCCATAATTTTTCGATTTTTTAGATTACGTCCAACGTGTCCTGTAATAGTACCAGATTCTTCGGGGAGATTTCCCCAAACCAATGCAATATATGAGCGTTTGCAGGAGTGATCGTAAAATTGCTTTGCTAATTTATTTAAAGCTACCTCTGATTTAGCCACTACAAGCAAACCTGATGTATCTTTGTCAATTCGATGCACCAAACCTGGTCGTACTTCTTTTCCAGTAAACATAGGCAAGTCTTTAAAACGATATGCCAAAGCATTTACAAGAGTTCCATCACGATGACCATAACTAGGATGAACAACCATTCCTGGCATTTTGTTTACAATAATAATAAAATCATCTTCATAAATGACATCTAGTGGCATGTCTTGGGCTACAAGTTCATTTTCAGTTTTGGGATAACTAAGCACAATACTCACTACATCACCCGGCTTAACTTTATAACTATTTTTAGCAGACTTCTTATTTACAATAATATTTCCAGCATCGGCGGCATTTTGAATTCTATTTCTAGATATCGAGGGCAATCTACTAACAAGATATTTGTCCAATCTTATCAATTTTTGACCTTGCTCAATTTCTAAACGATGGTGTTCATAAAGCTCGGATTGTTCAAACTCGTCATTCTGCTCAGTACAATTATTTTCTTCTTGGATCATTTATCTAAGAATTAGTATTTTTTTTGTTTTAAAACTACTGATTTCAGATATTGGACGAATAAAGTATGTTCCTTGCTCCAAGTCGCCAACAAAAACCTCTTCTCGCCCATCAAATTGACGCACCAGTCTTCCAGTCGCATCATAAATTTGAACAAACTCAACGGGAATATCAGACATAATTCTAACATAATCAGAGGCAGGGTTTGGATAAATTTGATACTCTGATTTTACTATTTCCGGTTTAAATGCAGCAGGAGATTTTACATAGCCAAACACTGGTCTAATCATCATTGAGCCATCATAAGCCGATGATTGCCACTCTCCTGAGACATTATAAAACACTTTAGAGCCAGCATTATTATTAAGGTCATAACCACAATTTAACATATCGTCAGTTGTTTTTACCCAACCAATATAAAAAGTTGTATCAATATAAATACTAGTGTCCAAAGAGTAGTACAGGTATCCATTTATCTCATCACTGTAAAAAGGTTTAACTCCAATTTTCTGATAAATTGTATCTCCGGGTATTCCGTCATTATCACCCCATATTGTAAGAAAAAAATATTTTCTATTAGCCTCATTTAATGTTTGATTAAAGTAAATATAAACACCTTTTAAGGTATCAGCTTTAAGAGGAGTAAACTTACAAGCTAAACTTGAATATGCAGTCCCCTGCCCCGAAATACCATAACCTTTTTCGGCAGTACCATCATCATAAGCATAATAATTATAAAAGTTTTGATAATAATATGAGGTATCATTCCAGCGGTATATAGCGTAATCTTCGGCTCCGTCGATTTTAAGGTATCCTTTAAGTAAAAAGCGAGCAGAGTCTTCACTGCTAGATGTAAAATTATAAGGTATTGGTCTAGTGTACTCTAAGGTTTGTAACGGGAGAATATTTTCGTTATCCTCTAGCATTGAGTATGTTGGAGTGTCGCCCAATATGTCTGATATTATAACACGACGATTAACATTCATTGTTTCAGTACCATAAGTACTTTTATATGAAAAAGTAAGAGAATCGTTTACCAAGCTACCAGTATAATCTTTAAAATGATTCCATGGCACAGATTCCCAACCAATTAATTTTGAACCAAAATCTTTTATAAAAGCAACGTCATTGGCGAGAGTATCATCCCATGTTCTATTTTTATCAAGTTTAACAAAATCAATATTCCAAACATCTGTATTAATAATCCAACTTGGTTCATAATTAGAACTAATACTAGCATAATTTAATAATCTAAATTGAAAACCTTTAACAAGATACACAGTATCAATTATGGGTATCAAAGCTAGTTTAAAAGAGTCTATTACCTCTCCACCAGCGACATTCCAGACACTTTCCCAGTCGGTTGTAGGAGACTTAAACTGAAGGACAAGAGAATCTCGCACCTCTGGTAAATTCCCATTTCCACCCGCTTGGTAGAAAAAACTAAGATAAACAGAGTCTGCAACAGCAAGTTCTAAATTTATAGGAGCCGATGTTAAATAATCAGCTATTCCACTACTTAAGGAGGGCAAATGAGAATAAACAGCTCCAAAATTATCAATTGCATCAAGACTTGCTACACCCATCGAAATTGGATTAACTGCGTAATCTTTATTTATATAGGCAAATTTATCTATCCATTTAGTTGAATCTGGATAAATATAAGAATTTGAAAAATCATCAAAGAAAGGCAAGTTTATGGTATCAAGAGCTTTAGTATGACGATTTGAAATAAGAGAATAGTATTTTTTACTATAGTTTTTTACCTGCTGATTACCACAATCTACCAACACCTCTTGAGCATTAAGCACAAAACTAGTAATAATAAGTAAAAATGTTAATATTATTATTCTTTTCATATTTATTCTGTTTCATTGTCATTTTCTGCATTTTCTGCATTTTCTTCAGCTTCCAAGACTTTGGCCTCAATCAAACTTTCATCTACAGTTAACCAAATATCTACATTATAACCCAAATTAACTTCGTTTATTGTGCTATAATTTGGTGATTGTTTATAAACTTTAGCATTAAGAGAGTCTTTTCTATTTATAACAGTTTGATCATAATTTACTGCCCCAGTATTAAGGAATAAGTCCAACAAGGTATTACTTGCTTTTTTATATGTTAAGCCAATAAGAGAAGGCACTAAAGTAGTTTTATCGCTAAGTCCGAGTCCTAATATTAGGTCAATTTTAGATCCTTTTTTAATTTTTGTTCCTGCAGTAATTTCATCGCCATCATACACTTGCCTAATAACAACATTAGCTGCAATATCGGGTACATATCTAAGGTTTCCGACAATCAAGCCATAAGACTCAGCAAGAGAATTAACTTGCCTAATAGAATAACCAACAAATTGAGGCATGGAAATCATCTCATCATCTTTAGAGTTTACAACTAAATAGAGTTTTCTGCCTTTTTTTACCAAGGCCTCAGGTTCTGGAGTTTGTTCTACAATTGCACCTTTGTCAACCTTATCATCAAATACCGTATCAAGAATAACATAATCAAAACCTCCCTCTTTTATAAGCTCAATGGCATCTTCGCTTTTCATACCAACTAATGTTGGCACAGTAACAGATGTACCATGCTGTGTATAGATTTTTAAATATATGTTAATTCCAACAACTACAATGACAACTAAAACAAGAGCACCTAAGCAATTAAACAGAAACACTTTACTAATCAAAAACTTAAAAAGCTTATATAATTTATCTTTCATTATTTATATATTTTTTCAACTGTGTAAAAATATTAAAAATAATAGAATAATCAATGTTGTAAATCAAAAAAGGCTATAATAAAAGTCATTATCCCTTATTATTAACAACATTACCATTAGTTAACTTATAATAAGCAAATATTCTTGGGTATATAGCATTATAATTGAGCAATTATATAAACTATTAGTATTTTTAGATTATGTTTTTAATATACTACGACTACAACTCCAGTAAAAGGATCCATTCCATTTTGCAAATCAATTACATACTGATATGCACCAGCAGGAACATATTTACCTTTCCATGTTCCATCCCAAAAATCTTCGTTCGACTTAGCCTGATATACCTGTTGCCCCCACCTGTTGAAAACATTAACATAAGCACTAGGGTACATTTCAATATAATCAATTTCCCATGTATCATTAATTCCATCACCATTAGGTGTAAAAGCATTAGGAATTCCAAGGCATAATTTAGTACTAGCTAGAACATTTGTTCCTAAAGTTTTTATACAGCCATTAGCATCAGTAACAGTAACATAGTAGTTTCCAGCTTTAAGAGAAGATAAATTACCGAGAGTATCTCCACTATTCCATAAATATGTATAAGGAGAAATTCCACCTTCTACCGCCACACTAATAACTCCATCATTAAATCCTTTACATGATACTCCAGAAACTTGTGCCTCTATCAGCAAGGCCGTAGGCTCTATAATTGTAAATAATGTTTCTTTTACACAATTATTGTCATCATACACATGAGCACTATATTGACCTGCACTAAGAGATGCAATTTGAGTACCACTTGCAATAAACTCATTAAATTGAAACCAGTGTATTGAATAAGGTGGTGTACCCCCGCTACCGGTTGCAATAGCCATTCCGTCATATCTACCAAAACACGACACATCAGAAGTTGTTATATTTAAACCAACAAAATCCTCTGGTTGAGTAATCACTACAAGATCATTTACCGAGCAAGCATTATAATCTTGTACAACAATAGAATATGTTCCTGCATTTAAGTTTGAGAGGCTACTAGAAGTAGGTCCATGACTCCATGCGTAGGCATACGGAGATGTTCCACCAGCAACACTCACTGCTGCCGACCCATTATTTTCACCCCGACATAAAACATTCTCATGTTCAATATTAATAGTCAACGCATCAGGCTGAATAACTTCATAACTTGCCTCCCCAGAGCAACCATAATTATCTATAACGCTAACCTCATAAGTTCCAGCACCAATTCCCGACAAGTTTTGTGCAGTCTGACCTGCCACAGACCAATTATAAGTGTATGGCTCCGTGCCATCTGTCATACTCGCCTGCAAAACTGCGGTACTTTGCCCAAAACATAATACCTCCTGAAGTTGAGTAATACTAACAGTTCCTGCACCAAAGCCGTCGATTATAGTTGTAGAGACTACTTCACAAGCATTATCATCCGTAACAGTTACCGTATAATCACCTGGATGCAGCCCAGTAATATGTACGCCCGAATGCCCTTCTGAAACATCTATTGTATGATTTCCTGTTCCACCGCTAACACTAATAATCAGCTCCCCATCTAAGAAACCGCATTCTGTTGGAATAGTAGTAATATCGACAACAATTTCTGGAGGATTAACTAAAGTATGGCAAATTTCTAAAGAACATGCGGCAGCATCTGTTATTGTAACACAAACAGGAGTTCCCCCTATTAATCCAGTTGCCGGATTAGATGTAGAACCATTTGTCCAATTAAAACTATATGGAGACGTTCCTGAGCTTACATTTACTTGAATTTGACCAGTAGCCTCTTGATAACATAATGGATTAACTGCAACAAGATCAGCTATTATACCAGGATTAACTATAATATTTACACTTGCACTATCTGTACATAAGTTTGCATCAGTAACAACTACCGAATATTCTCCTGCATCACTAGTTGTACAATTTGAAATAAGAGGATCTTCATCAGTTGAAGTAAAAGTTCCGGGGCCTGTCCAATTATAACTTGCACCTACTATACTCGTTGCATTTAATTGTATATTTTCACCTTCACAATATGGAGAGTCTGAACTTATGTTTACAGGTGTAACCGCATATACTGTTACATCAGTTGAGGTGGTTTCAGTACATCCTGCTGCATCGGTAACTGTAACCATATATGTACCAGACATAGTAATATCTGCGTTAGATATTGAAGGGTTTTGCAGTG
>JAQUBO010000021.1 GCA_028686735.1 Bacteroidales bacterium | reverse complement strand
TACTGACCAATGGTAAGCATATCGCAGTTAATATTTATTAAATCATCAAATAATTTATAAATCTCATCTTTAGTTTCTCCCAATCCTAACATAATTCCCGATTTTGTGTAAATATCAGATGCCTGTTGTTTTACATAAGCCAAAACATTTAAAGATTGCTGATAATTTGCCATAGGTCGGGCAATTTTGTAAAGAGACGAAATTGTTTCAACATTGTGATTAATGATTTCTGGTTTGGCTTCGATAACAATATCAAGAGCTTGTGTGTTGCCTTTAAAATCAGGAATTAAAACTTCGATGCTTGAATTTGGTAAAACCTTTCTAATTTCACGAATGCATTTTGCAAATTGATTTGCTCCGCCATCAGATAAATCGTCTCTGGTTACCGAGGTAATTACAACATGTTTTAATTTTAGTTTACGTGCAGCTTCGGCAAGATGTTTTGGCTCTAACTCATCTACAATACTTGGCTTGCCAGTTGCAATAGCACAAAACTTACAATTTCTTGTACAAACATCGCCAAGAATCATAAACGTAGCAGTTTGATTTCTGAAACATTCTCCCATATTTGGGCATTTTGCTTCTTCGCATACAGTATTTAGATTTAAACTACGGAGCATTTGCCCCATTTCTTTCATACTTTCGTAATCAAGTTTTTTATTTAGCCATTTTGGCTTTCTTTTAGTTTCCACAATTTTTTTTTACAAAGATAAATAAACTTGATAAAGTAAGAAAAGTAAAATGTCATAATAGACGTATATCAATATTAATATTTGTATAATAAACAAATACTAAGTTCAAAAATGTTCGTGAAAAGCATTAGGATTACAACCGAGCGAGCAGGTAAGTGATAGCAAACACATTAGCTATCTAACAAAACTCCATTTATTTTCATTAGAAGAGTTTACATCAAACTGATAACCATCTATGTCAAAGGCTTTTAGAGGTTCGGGGTCTTCAATTTTGTTTTTGATAATAAAATTTGTCATCTGACCTCTGGCATTTTTAGCATAAACAGTTATTATTTTAATAACACCATTTTTATATTCTCGAAATTCTGGAGTAATAATATTAGCCTTTAGTTTATTTTTATTTATTGACTTAAAATATTCGTTTGAGGCAAGATTAATTACAGTCTTTGAATTACCCAAAGCCTTATTTATGCTATCTGTTATTTTATTATCCCAAAACCTATAGAGATTTTTAAACTCACCTATCTCAATTTTTGTCCCCATTTCTAATCTATAAGGCTGAATAGCATCAAGTGGGCGTAATATTCCATACAAACCTGATAGTATTCGCAGATGATCCTGAGCAAACAGCAAGTCTTTTTCGCTCATCTCTTGTGCGTTTAATCCGCGATATGCTTCTCCAATAAATGCACGAATAGCTTGCTTGGATTCAGCGTTCTTATTCGCATTATTCCAATTCATGTATCTTTCAAAATTACGTTCCGCAAGATTATTGCTTATACCCATAAGATTTTTTAATTGCCGCACTGAGTATTTTCGCAACTCGGCAGCAATACTATTTGCATCTTTAATAAACTCAGGCGTTGATGCTATATTAGTTTTAATAGTTCTTTTAAAGTCCAGGCTTTTTGCAGGTGAAAGTAGTATAAGCATAATAGTTTTTTTGTAAAAATAATAAAATCATAACGAAGAACAAAAACACATATTTTTTAATTTTATAGATTAGAAAACAATACAGATTTAAAGCAATTATTGTTTACACAAGCCCAGCAACAAGTGGAGCATAAATATAGAAACGAGCAATTCTGAGTATTCCAACAAAGCCAAGTCTGGCAATAGGAAATTTAAGTATTCCTGCAAGAGAACAAACTGTTGCATAAGGTAAAGGAAACAAAGCTGCAATAATAATAAATATAACTCCCCATTTTTTTATTTTATCAAGATGGTTTGCATAAAATTTAAGAAGACGATTATTCCATCGTGGCATTTTACCCAAAGTAAAACCTAAATAATAAGCGATAAAACCGCCAAAGTAGGATAACAGACCTAACAGACCTACCCATAAGTAAAAATTATTCATTTCACTTACCCAAAGAATAAAAAAATCAGGTGGAATTAGTCCAAACACACTCTCTGTAAATAGGAAAAATAAAAGTACAACTTCGGGTCTAAAATTATCAATTAAAAATCGTGGGATATCACTAACCTGGATAATAAAAGAGTTTAGCACCCAAACTGCAATAATAACAACCGAAACGATTGCAATAACTTTTATAAAATTTGATATAACGAAAGAGAGTAAGCCCGATTTACGTGAATATCTGTAATAGATATTAAATGTTCGCCAAATATTTTTACTTCGTTTTTGCATTCAAAATATATTCATGCAAATAAACAAATTTATTAGTTATAAAACTACACTAATCTACTATCTGTACAAAATATTTATTCTTTCACAAATATACTTTCCTGTTTTTTTTTACGTTGTTAATAATGGATTAAATAAATTACAATATCTTTGTTTTTTATAATGGTTATATTAAAAAAGGTAAGCATATTATTGATACTCATATTATATTTGTCCCAATTTTGTTTTGGGCAATACCTTGGTGACTTTTGCAACGACATTAATGACAAGAAACTTATAAAAAAGTACAATAAGGCAGTAAACCTAATCATTTCGGATAAAATAGACGATGCTGAGTTTGAATTAGCAAAGATTATTGATGAAGAGCCTGAATTTACAGAAGCATGGTTAGCAATTGCTGAGATTAACTATTCTAAGTACAAAACGGCTATTTCATCGAAGCAACAAAACGCTTATTATGTTAAGTATGTAAAATCTCTCGAGCGTGTAGCCAAAACCTGCCCTGCATTTCAAAATTACGAAACTAATTACACTTTAGGCAAGATATTTTTTGCGGAAGATAATCTTGATAACGCTTTAAAGTATATGCGTATTTATCTTGAAAACAACAAACGTACAGCTCGATATTTTGCAGATGCTGAAAATACAATAAATTACATCGAACAATATCTTAATCTAATACAAAACCCTGTACCTTTTGATCCAGTAATCGTAGAGGGTATTTCTACCATCAATGACGATTACCTCCCAATAATTTCTCCAGATGGTGAGATAGCATTTTTTACACATGCGTATTTAAAAAAAGATGTTACATCAATCTATTCTGAAAAATATACTGAAGAGTTTACAATGGCAAAAGCCAAAGACAATTCTGGCGTTAGATTTGGTGAGATCGAAGCCCTTCCATATCCTTTTAATACAGGAAAAAATCAGGGTGCCGCATCAATTACTATTGACAATAGCACTTTATACATAACCATTTGTGAATTTATTAGTCGCGATTATGATAATTGTGATATTTTTTACGCCACACGCAAAAATGGTGGTTGGAGCGAGCTGAAAAATTTAGGTACAAATATTAATGGTCTTAAAACATGGGAGTCCCAACCAAGTATTTCTGCTGATGGAAAGACTTTGTATTTTGCCAGTATAAGAGAAGGTAACATAGGTTTTGACCCTAACACTCCTACTTCGGACATTTATTTTTCAACTAAAAATGCAGATGGAACATGGAGCAAAGCACAAAACATGGGATCTAAAATAAACACATCTGGCAATGAAAAATCGCCTTTTATACATTCTGATAGCCAAACCTTATATTTTTCGTCAGACGGGCATCCAGGTATCGGCGGTTACGACATTTTTTTCTCCAAATACAGAGATAAGGAATGGACTAAACCCATAAATATTGGTTATCCCATAAATACCAAAAAAAACGACCTTGGTTTTGTAGTAAATACTCAAGGAACAAAAGCATATTTTGCTTCTAACAAATTAAATGGTTTGGGAGGTTGGGATATTTATTCAATTGATTTATATCCCGAGGCACGTCCCGAAAAAGTGTTTCTTGTAAAAGGACAACTTATTGATGATGAGGGCTTAGCTATTACCGAGGCTAAATTAGAAGTACGCAATATTCGAACTCAAGAAAAATCAGAAGGGGTTGTTGATGTTGAAACTGGAAACTATGCAGTTGCTGTAGCAGTAGAAGATGAAAAAAAAGAAGATAACTATTTATTAGTTGTTCAAAAAGAGGATTATTCATTTACTTCAGCCTTATTAGAACCTGACGAAGAGATATTTAAACAACCTGTCGAAATAGACTTTGAAATTAAACCAATTGAGGTTGGTAAGACCGTAGAATTAAAAGATATTTATTATGCCACTGCCTCTTATTCAATTAATGAAAAAAGCCTTGCAGTATTAGATGGATTTATCGAATTCTTAAACACTAATATAAATGTTGAAATAGAAATTAGAGGGCACACAGATAATATTGGCAGTTATGAAACAAACATAAGGCTATCTAATAAACGGGCAAAATCTGTTTACGACTATTTAATCGACAATGGTATTAAAGGCGAAAGATTAACATATCGCGGATATGGACCAGACAAACCCATAGATACAAATAAGACAGAATACGGAAGAGCTAAAAATCGTAGAACTGAATTTTTTATTACTAATAAATAAAAAAACCGGATACAAAATATCCGGTACAAATCACAGTTGGTTTGTTTGATTATGGTTGATTATTTATTCGTTTATAGCTTCAACTAATTGTGTTTCTTTTTTCTTTGTAATTAAAGATACTACAACCAATATCGCAAAAGATAAAGGAATTGAAACAATTCCAGGATTATCTAATGGCCATATTGCATCGGTTTTAAGCATTCCATACCTCTCGAACATCGATGGTGAAAGCAATATCAATATAATTGAAGAGGATATCCCTGTAATAATAGATGCTGAAACTCCTTTACTAGTAGTTTTTTTCCAGAACAATATCATTACTATTGCTGGAAGGTTAGCAGATGCAGCAACTGCAAATGCAAGTCCGACCAAAAAAGAGACATTCATTCCTTGAAATAAGATTCCAAGAATAATTGCAACAATTCCAACTGCGAAGGCAGAAATTTTTCCAGCTCGCACTTTTGCTTTATCAGACATTTGCTTGTTTAGATAATTGTCAATAAAATCGTGAGCAATAGCTCCAGACGAAGCAACAATAAGCCCACTAACCGTTCCAAGCACAGTTGCAAAAGCAATTGCTGAGATTAGAGAGAATATTCCAACGCCAAACATTTTTGCTAATAATGGTCCTGACATATTACTACTTGTTACATCAATCACACCATTAATCATAGCTCCAAAACCTAAGAAAAGTGTTAGGATATAAAAAAAGCCAATTGCTGCAATTGCAACAATTGTTGACTTACGAGCAGCTCTTTGACTAGGTACAGTATAATATCTTATTAGAATATGAGGCAGTGCAGATGTACCAAGGAATAAGGCTAACATTAATGAAATAAAGTTAAGTTTATCCCAACCTGTGCCATTTGCCAATTTAAAAATCATACCTGGCTTCATAACACTTGTACCCGGTACCACTTTAGGATAATACACACTTACTCTATCATCGCCATCTTCCACAATTACTTTTGTATAGATAACAATTTCGCTATCCTCAATTTGTGTGAGAAACTTAAACGGATTTAATCCCCCTGTTGATTCTACCTCTTGTCCTTCGGATATAATACGATACATGTGTCCCACTTGATAAAACTGTCGGGCAGATTTTTCGGCACCATTGTATAGCTCCCCCCCATCGGAAAGATCTGTTACAGATAAAGATTCTTCTAGTAAAACAGTATTCTCTTTTTCTATTAGCCTAAACCAACGTTCGTGATTATTAAACTTCATTTTAGCAAATCGTTCTTTACCTGCTGCACCATCTGTAACATATAATATCTCTGCTTGCGAATTATCATTAAGCAATAATTTGCCATTATCATCAAATGAAGCCTCAATTGAGGTAAAAACATGATAATCATCATAAGGATTAGTATCTAAACCTTTATTTAAAATAAAAATCGTAAGGACTACCGTAACAATAATCAATAATCCTCCTTTAATAAATTGAACATAAGTAGTTGATGTCATACCAGCAGTTGCCACAATAAGTATTACAATAGAACCAACTATCACAACTCCAACCCAGTGAGGCAATCCAAGTAGTGGAACTACAAGGTCTCCAGCACCTACCATTTGAGGGATAAGATAAAACAAAGAAACAATAAGCGTGCTTATTGCTGCCGTAAGTTTAATACCCTTAGAGTTAAATTTACTATCGAGAGCATCTGTAAATGTAAACTTCCCCATACGTTTAAGCGGCTCAGCCACAACAAACAAGGCCACCACCCAGCCAGCCAGATAGCCTATAGAATATAAAAAACCGTCATAACCAGCATAAGCAATCATACCACATATCCCCAAAAATGAGGCTGCAGATAAGTAATCTCCTGCAAAAGCAATCCCGTTTACACTCCAATGAATAGTACCACCAGCTGCATAATAACTATTAGCAGTTTTTGTTTTTCGGGCAAAATAAAATGACAAGCCCAAAACTAATACTACAAAACAAACAAAAATTATTATCGCTCCAATTGAAACATCGTATATCATACCTCTTCCCCTTCGTTATATTTATTTTCTAATCTTGTACATAATAAATTATAGAAAAACCCCATAATTATAGCTATTATAATAAGGAAGAAACCGTAAACAACTGCGAGATTTAATCCCCAAAAAACTCTCTGACCTATTAACTCGGGCTTATAAACACATAAAAAAACAAAAAAAACATAAAGAAAAAGATATACAAAAAAGAACTTTAACCCCAATTTCGCCTTTTTATCGGCGGATTTATCCTCATTTAACTCTGCTGACGGTTCATGTAACATTGCTATAAATTTTAATAAATACTTTAAATAACTCTCCCTCATCTAAATATTAAATAGATGCTTGTAAAAATATAATTATTGTCTTTTATACAACAACCAAAAAAGTTGTAATATAACATTGTTATTAAACAACTTTATTTATCTTTGTGTAAGTTAAGACTCTCATTATATGAAATTTAAAAAAAACATCAACTGCAACGACTGTAAACTTAAGTGTGATATTTATCAAGCAATATCAGAAAGTGGCGAAGATTTTTCAATTATCAACCCATTACATGTTTATTATGATCGACACGAAAATATATGTAAACAGGGCAGCAGTGTTACCCATGCAATATATTTAGTAGAAGGCTCTGCTAAACTATTTATCGAGGGTCTCAACAACCGTAACATTACCCTATATATAATGACCCCCCATACATACATAGGGCTATTATCATTTTTTGAAACTCCTTACTATTCATACTCGGTAAAAGCACTAGAGGATTCTCATATTTGCATGATTGACCTTAATTGTATTAAAAAGCTATATGTTGAGAATCACAACTTTTTGCTTAAACTAAATAAAGCTTTTGGCAAATCTGTTTCTTCTATATTAGGCAAAATAATCACTTTAAACCAAAAAAACATTAGAGGTCGCATTGCGGACAGTCTGCTATATTTATCAAAACTGTATAACAGTCATCAATTTACCATGCTTTTATCCCGAAAGGAACTGGGGGAGCTATCAGCGATATCAGAAGAGAATATAGTAAGACTATTAGGAGAATTTAGACGAGAGGGGATAATTAATGTTGAAGGCAGAAAAATCACAATAATAGATAAAAAGCTACTAGAAAAGATATCGGAAGTTGGATAATTTCACAAAGTACCTTTAAAGTCAAAACTTAATTTTGAGAGCATTGTATTTATATTTGACAATACTTTTTTTATAATGATTTTATCAAGTTCACTTAGATGTTTAGTATTAATTAGATTATCGGGTTTTACACCTTTTTTTATTAATACTGCTTGTCGTTTTAACCTCATCATTTGCAGATACTTATAAGCTTGAGTAATATTATCAAATGATGAAATTGTGAGAATATCTGCATCTCTAAGTTTCTCAAGGCGCTTAATTGTTGAAACCTCTCGAATATTATTTTTGAGGGCATAAATTCTAGCAAAATTTGTTATTGGCATTATTGCCTCTTTAATATTAACAGTTTCTGGAGGAGCTCCAGCGGTTTCGAGAAGTATATTTCCCCAAAAACCCACCTGTGGTTTAAGGCGTAGATTACTTTGTGCCAGAAGTAATAAATAAGCAGGATTTTGTTTTGTAAGCACACCAACATACTCTTGCAAGTTAGCAACAAAGGATGTTTCTCCATATATCGCACGGCAATCAAAAAATACACTAATATCGAGCAAATCTTTACCCGTACCAGTATTTATCCACTTATTAAAGTACTGTTTCCAAACTGAAATTGGTTGGCAATACACAGTATTTTTTGCCATTATACCACCTCTACAAAACTCATAACCAACATCATCAAGAGCATCACAGACATAAGCTGCAAGCTTGTCGAAATAATCCTTTACCTCATTTTTTTGATTATTTGGCACATCAGCATAAACAATTGCATTATCCTGATCAGTGTTTAGTGTCTGTTCTCTTCGTCCTTCGCTGCCAAGACTTATAAAGACGAATTTTGTTGGAGCCTTACCCAATATTTTTTGCCCTTTCTCAATAAGATTTCGACAAATTAAATCAGAAATAAACGATAAATTATGAAAAATCAAATCGGCCTCTGTTCCTACATCAATTAAAGGCAAAAGAGATAAAATATATTTATCATAAATATTTTTCACATCACTAATATCATAAGAATGGACTACTGATTTCAACAATTTGACTGGTAAAAAATCATAAATAAAAAGCAAATCTTCTTTATTTACAATTCCAGCAACATTTCCAGTTTCATTTTTAACTACCAAAACATCAGAAACAGAGTTTAAATTATAATAATTAATAGCGTCAAACATTGTACTTTTACTATCCATATAGTGTACTGGGGCACTCATAAAATTATATACTTGCTGCTTACCATTTGCACTTATTATTGCCCTTTCACGTATTATTTTATCACTAATATAGCCGATAATTTCTCCACTCTCCGCAGTAATAAGAGCAAACCCCGATGATTCTTTATTCATTGATGCTGCCAATTGGTTTAGAGGAATATCAAAATTACAAGTAAGAGCTTTTTTTACTATTATATTTATAGGTGTAAATAAATATTGCATAAAACTGGTGTAATCTTTAGTAATATCATCTACTTCAGTTTTTGGAGATGTTTGAGAGCTAATGTCCTGAATAATTCCATCACAGAATTTTGGTTCATTACCACTATAAACAACAATTAATGACACAGCAGCAAATATATGTTCACCTGACTTATTTCGCAATTTCACAATTTGATTTTTAATAAACCCTTGCTTCAAAAGATTTTGTCTAAATGCTTTTTTATCTTGTCTTTCAACAAAGAAGTCAAGAATATAAGATTCCTTAATTTCACTAAAGCTATTGTAACCAAATATTCGTAATGCAGTTTGATTAGCTTCAAGAAATTGTCCTTTTGTATCCATCGAAGTTCTAAAAATACCTTGATTAAGTTTATCCATTAGGGTCTGGAACTTTTCACGGCTATAAATTAACTCTTCTCGAACAAGTTTATCAGAGCTTGCATCTTTTACCGAAAAAATTAGTGCATCTTTACCATAATAATCAACATAATTGATATCTACAACGGCGTGCAAAAATTCCTTATTTGACAATATTTTTGTTTCAAAACTTATATTACGTACATTCTTAATATCCGAAGCTATCAGTTTAGAGACACTAGAAGGAATTTCAATAAGTTCCTCAATTTTCTTGAGCAGAATTTCGGCAAAATTAAATCCTGATAGTTTTTCAAAAACAGGATTAACATAAGAAATTTGCTTATCGATAAGCATAATCAGACCTTCTGTTGAAGCATCAACTAAAGAACGATATTTTTGTCTTGATCTATCAAGTTCTATTTCTGCGTCAATACGTTTACGTTCGATATTAAAAGATTGCCGACCGATATAAAAAAGGATTACAATTATCAGGCTTGAAATAATGATACTAATAATTATAAATCTTTTTGTTAACCCTGCAATTTCTGCTTTTACATCTTGGATATATATTCCTGTTCCAACAATCCACCCCCAAGGTTTAAATGCTTTAACATAAGACAATTTTGGCACTATATGAGAAGGGTCGTCTTTCCATTGCCACATATACTCTAAGTATCCCTGCTGATTATTAATAACCACTTTAACACATTCGACAAATATTTTTTTACCATGCGAGTCTTCAACATTGGACAAATCTTTTCCGTTTAAATCTGGACGATACGGGTGCACTATCATTTTAGGTTGCATGTCAGTTACCCAGAAATAGTCTTTATTTTCCTCTCCATACCGCAAATATTCGATACGTGATATAGCAGTTTGTTGAGCCTCTTCGGTACTAATCAAACCAGCTTTCTCATCATTATGATATTTTTCGAGGATACTAGTAGCGGTATTGGTTAATTCGGCAATCATTTCGCGTTTACGATCGAGCATAGCATTCTCAAAAAGAGGAATCACAATAAAAAATAGACTTACAACAAACAGAATTACCGCCAAAATAGAAGGTAATACGATGTTTAAAAAGAATTTAGTGCGAGCTTTTCGTAATAGTTTGTCCATAATGCTTAATACATATTTCAAAAATACAAAAAAAACAACACATATTATGAGCTTTTTAAACTTTTATAAAAAAATCTTAATAAAGGATAAAAAATTATTAGTCAATAATAAATATAGTTTTACTCACAAACATTGGCTTTGTAACTCGAAAGCCAGATTGTGGACAGTAACTCGACAACTCAATTGAGATTTTCTTTTTTTAGAACTTTTGTCAACAAAAAAAAGCTCTGCAACCACAGAGCTTCACTAAATATTTTAAATTTGCTAGAAA
Organism: Bacteroidales bacterium; assembly: GCA_028686735.1. GTDB lineage: Bacteria > Bacteroidota > Bacteroidia > Bacteroidales > ML635J-15 > Bact-19. Next base: position 19,939 of record JAQUBO010000021.1, on the reverse strand, counting down.
CGTTTTTCTTTAATTCTAGCTTTTTTACCAGTAAGTCCGCGCAGGTAATAAATTCTTGCACGACGCACTTTACCAACTTTATTAATCTCAATAGATTCTATAAAAGGAGATGCAATAGGGAATATTCTCTCAACCCCAAATGAGCCAGACATTTTACGAACCGTAAACGTTGCAGTATGGCCAGTACCTTTAACTTGCAACACTACACCTCTAAACTGCTGAATTCTTTCTTTACTACCTTCTTTTATCATATAATTGACAGTAACTGTATCTCCGGCTCTAAACTTCGGAAAACTTTTCTCAACCGCCAAATCTTGATTTACAACTTTCATTATTTCCATCACAAAAAACTTTAAATATTCTTTAAAAATTCGGATTGCAATATTAGTTATTTTTTTTCAATAAAGAATGCTTTTTTACATAATATTTTTTTATTTTTTTTAAAATCATAAAAAAATAGACAAAACCGAAGTATTTTAAATAGCAATAGGCAATAAACCACTAATGCATTTCGCACTTAATGTCTTCATTAACGTACACTACTTAAACAATCGTGCGAGCATGATTTCACAAATAATAAAAACAAGTGCAAATATTAAAAACCATTGCCACAATGGATCCCCATCCGCTACTTTTTTCAATTCAACAGCAATATCATCACTTGTTGCATCAATTATTTTCGCATTATCGCCAATTTTCTCTTTAATTATTTTATTGAGGCTGGTTTTATCGTAATAATCTAGTATAGACTCCAATCGATTATAATTAACAGATATTGGTGATATATAATTATCGGCTCTAAAAAGCTTGTAATTTCCAGCAATTTTTATTTCCTGAGGCATGAAAACTCTAAGATTTTTTCCCACAGCATTATATTGCACAATCGCATCCATATTTTTATTATCACTTATGCTAAAAACATCTGAGGCAGCAATTTCGTAAGGATAACTAATATCTACCGATGCTCCTTGTCCAATAATAGCATATAATGAACTAGATATTTGACTATTAACAGCAAGATTAAAAAATACTGGAGCAAAAACCGGACTTTTAAGCATTTCAGCATTTATCTCACTAACAGGAGCGGTAAACACATATAAATTACCTTTATTATAATTGCCCGAAACTAACAATGGAGTATTATTCTCCAACGAGATTAAACTGGCAAAAGGCGAAGAGTTAAACATTACATATTTATGAACTAGCCCCAGCACAGGAAAATCGGTATTAGATGAATTATCTACAAATACATCTTTAAAAATAACATTTTCATAATCTATATTTTTTATCGTTTTACTGTTTATTTTCAAATTTTCAAATTTACCAGCATTAAATAATGCTAAAAAATTGTTTAACGAATGATGTTTTATTTCTACTCTTGGTATTAGAACCACGGAACCACCACCAGACACAAAACTTTGCAAATCTGCCGCAAGTCCACTTGATATTTCAGCGATATTATTAAGTAATATAATGTCATAATTCCCAAATTGAGATGCTTGTTGATTACCTAGTTTAATTTCGTGTAATACAAAGTTGGCAGGGTCGCTCTGATATACAGAACGTAAATATCTATAATTATTGTCAGTATTTTCAGAATTTAATATCAGTACATTCGTTTGTTTATCGGCACGATAATTAAAATACAAAACATTATCATAAGTAACAGGATAATCAGAAATTTCGAGACGAGCATTAAAAAATCCAGAGGCAGTGTTTACATATTTTATACTTAATTCTTCGGTTTGATTAGCTTCTATATTAAGACTACTTAGTGCTTTTAACGAATCGTTGATAAATAATTGAACAGGAATATCGGCAAAATCCTCATCAGAATGGTTTACTATTTTCACAATTAACTCTTCGTCTTGCCCAATGCGATGAACAGGAGATGCAAACCAACAAGTGTCAATAAACATATTATTAATTACCGTAGTTTCTAGCGGAATAAATACAGTATTAATATTTTTATTAGGTACAATCTTTGACTCCGGGATAAAGCTTTTTTGCATATCAGAAATAATGTACAAGCTTGCCGTTTTATCTTGAGGCAACAATGTATTAGCCTTTAAAATCACATCATTTAGACTTGCAGGAGATGAGCCAATCGATATTTCATCAATTTCTTGCAATAATTTATCACGTCCCAACACAAATTGATGTTGAGGCAGCATATCGTTAGTTATTAAAATATATTCTTTATTAGCATCTGAGTTAAAAATTATTTGTTTTGCAATTTGTCTGGCTTGTTCAAACACTACTCCTTTTTTGCCTTCGGCCTCCATACTAAATGAGTTGTCAATATAGATAATATTTACTTCCGACTTTTGTTGATTATTACCTGCATTACTCCGTATAAACGGTCCAGCAAAAGCAATTACGAGCATTGCAATTGTAAGTATCCTTGCAATCAGTATTAGAATTTGCTTAAGTTTTGTACGAGTTTTGGTTTCTTTTTTTAAATCTTGAAGAAAACTAGTATTACTAAAATACAAAGTTTTATGCCTCCTAAAATTAATTAAATGAATAATTATAGGAATAGAGACGGCAAACATTGCCCAAAGAAATGACGGATTTAAAAAACTCATTTATAATTTTTTTTACAAAAATAAGAAATTCAAATGAAAATAAACAATCTTATAATTTAAGTTTAGCTGCTTGATCTTTTAAAATTTCAATTTTTGCAAGTGCATCTGCTTGTTTTTTGCGTTCAATTTCAATAACTTTAGCTGGTGCGTTATTAACAAAGCGTTCATTCCCGAGCTTTTTCATAACAGAATTCAAAAACCCTTGAGTATATTTTAATTCTTCTTCGATTTTTTTTATTTCTTCATCTTTATCAATCAAATTATCTAAAGGAATAAAATACTCATGTGCTTTAATTAAGAAACTTGCAGCATTATCTAATTTAATATCAATGAATTGAATTTTGTTAAGCTTACCTAATCTCTCGATAATCGAGTTAAACTCACTATTATAGTTACCATGTTTAACAATACTAAGATTTAGTTTTTCTTTTAATGGTAAGTTTTTTTCTTGGCGGATATTTCTGATGTTTGTAACAACATCCATACAGTTTTGAAAGTCTGAGATAATATTTTTGTCAAATCTTTCCACTACAGGCCATTTTGCGATTACAATAGATTCGTCATCCTTCTCTGTTTTAAGGAATTGCCACAATTCTTCGGTAATAAATGGCATAAAGGGAGCAAGCAGCAAAGTAAGTTTTTTAAAAAACTCTAAACTTTGATTGTAAGTTAAGGCATCAATTGGTTTTTGATAATCTGGCTTTATAATTTCGAGATACCACGATGAAAAATCATCTCTAAACAATTTATAAATTGTCATTAAAACTTCAGACAATCTAAAATCATCATATTGTGCATTAAGACTATTGATAGTTTCGTTTAATTTGGCATGAAACCAAATGGCAGCATTTTTTGCGTGTTCTGGTTGTGAGATTTTATTATCCACATCCCAATTTTTAACAAGTCGAAAAGCATTCCATATTTTATTTGCAAAATTTCGTCCTTGCTCAGGTAAACTATCGTCATAAAGCAAATCGCCACCGGCAGGAGAGCAAAACAACATTCCGACTCTAACAGCATCTGCGCCATATTTGTCGATTAAGACTAAAGGATCTGGAGAATTTCCCAAAGATTTTGACATTTTCCGTCTTTGCTTATCTCTAACTATACCAGTAAGATATACGTTTGAAAAAGGTTTTTCACCAGCGTATTCGTAACCTGCAATTATCATACGAGCTACCCAAAAGAAAAGTATTTCGGGAGCCGTAACTAAATCATTTGTATGATAATAATATTTAAAATCTGGATTTTCAGGATTACTTATCCCATCAAAAACAGATATTGGCCACAACCACGAGCTAAACCACGTATCTAACACGTCTTCGTCTTGGCGTAGATCCATAATTGTGAGATTTTGGTTTCCAGTTTTTTGACGTGCTAAAGCAATTGCTTTTTCTTCATTATCAGCAACAACAAACTCATTTGAATTTGGCAAATAATAAGCAGGTATCCTGTGCCCCCACCAAAGCTGACGACTAAGACACCAATCGCGCACATTCTCCATCCAATGTCGGTAAACATTTTTAAATTTGGCAGGCAAGAGTTTAATATCATCATTTTCAACAGCCTCTAATGCAGGTTTTGAAATATTTTTCATTTTAAGAAACCATTGCATTGAGAGTTTTGGTTCTATCACTGCATTTGTTCTTTCGGATCGACCAACCTTATTTGTATAATCTTCAATTTTAACAAGAGCACCCATTATCTCGAGTTCTTTTACAGCCAGCTCTCTCGCTTGGAACCTATCGACACCAACAAACATTTCAGCAGCTTCATTTAGACTGCCATTCTCATTAAAGATGTCTATACTTTCGAGATTATGCCTCACTCCTATTTCGTAATCATTTATATCGTGTGCCGGAGTAATTTTTAAACAACCTGTACCAAACTCCATATCAACATAATCGTCGAAAATAATTGGCACTTCACGATTTATCATAGGGACAATCACTTTTTTGCCTTTTAAGTGTTCAAATCTTTTATCCTTAGGATTAACACAAACAGCCGTATCACCAAGTATTGTTTCTGGACGAGTTGTAGCAATGGTTACATAATCATTCTCGTCAAGTATTTTATATTTTACATAATATAGTTTTGAATTCTCTTCAGTATGTAACACCTCTTCGTCAGATACCGCTGTTTTTGCATCAGGATCCCAATTAACCATTCGTACACCGCGATATATCAGACCTTTTTCGTACAAATCACAAAAAACTTTTATTACTGATTCTGAACGAATTTCGTCCATAGTAAAGCAAGTTCTTTCCCAATCGCACGAGGCACCAAGTTTTTTTAACTGTTCCAGAATAATTCCACCATGTTTTTCTTTCCATTCCCAAGCATGCTCAAGAAACTCGTTACGAGTAAGATTATTTTTATCAATCCCATCAGTTTTTAGTTTAGCAACAACCTTAGCTTCTGTGGCAATTGAAGCATGGTCAGTTCCAGGAATCCACACAGCATTTTTGCCAAGCATTCTTGCACGACGAACCAAAACATCCTGAATAGTATTATTAAGCATGTGTCCCATATGTAAAACACCTGTAACGTTTGGCGGAGGAATTACATTAACATAAGGTTCACGACTATCGGGTTCTGAATGGAAATAATTTTTATCTAACCAAAACTGATACCATTTTTTCTCTATATCTTGCGACTCATACTTTGCAGGAATTTCCATATATTGTTGTTTAATTTTAGTTTGCAAAAATACTTTATTTATTGAAATTTTCAAATAGAAAAAACAAGCTGAGATTGAGAATGGTAAGTTTCGGTATCTAACTGCCAGAGAAAGCTCGTATGAATAGCTTTAGCCTTCACTGCAAGTAATACCAATATAATCACAAAACACCCGATATAAATTGATTATTTTACGCATTTGCTTCGTTAAAAAATATTGACGTAACTATTGCTATGTCGCAATTTTTTGCCTTGCATATGCAAAAAATAATTACAACATCCAATAGGGTGTTTTGTAATTTAATTGGTATAATACCAATATAATCACAAAACAAAAAAAAACTCCCCCTCGATACTTACCAAGGCGGAGTTTTTCTATCAAACATGATTATTTTATTTCATTAGTTCTACAAAATACTTATAGAATAATGGGATAGTTCTAATTCCGTTTAGGAAGTTTTCTACAGGATAATTTTCGTTAGGCGAGTGAATTGCATCTGACTCGAGGCCAAATCCCATAAGTACAGATTTAATTCCCAAAACCTCTTCGAAAGTAGAAATAATCGGAATACTTCCACCACTACGAACAGGCACAGGTCTCTTACCAAACACCTCACCATAAGCTTTTTCGGCAGCCTTATAAGCTGGCAAGTCTATTGGGCAAGCATATCCTTGTCCACCGTGCAATGGAGTAACTTCTACCTTTACATAATCTGGAGCAATAGCTTCAAAATATTCTTTAAACATTTTAGATATTTTTACATTATCTTGATTTGGCACCAAGCGTGTAGATATTTTTGCTTGAGCAATTGAAGGTAGTACTGTTTTTGCACCTTCGCCTATATATCCTCCCCAAATACCACAAACATCAAAACTTGGTCTAATGCCTGTTCTTTCGCCCGTTGTATATCCTTTTTCACCTTTAAGAGCTTTTACATCTATTGCTTTTTTGTATTCTTCAACATCAAATGGAGCTTTAGCAAGGAGCTCTCTTTCTTCGTCAGACACTTGAACAACCTCATCATAAAAACCAGGCATTACTACTTTACCATCTTCGTCCTGCATATCTGCAATCATTTTACAAAGGACATTAATTGGATTCGCAACCGCCCCTCCAAATAATCCGCTATGTAAATCTCTGTTTGGTCCTGTTACTTTTACCTCCCAGTAAGAAAGTCCTCTTAATCCAGTTGTAATACTTGGGATATCACGAGCAATCATACCAGTATCCGAGACTAAAATAACATCAGCTTTCAACATTTCTTTGTTATCGGCACACCATTTCCCAAGACTTGGAGAACCAATTTCTTCTTCACCTTCAATCATAAACTTAACATTACAAGGTAAAGTATCTGTTTTCATCATTAGTTCAAATGCCTTTGTATGCATAAAGCCTTGTCCTTTGTCATCATCAGCACCACGAGCCCAAATTTTACCATCCTTAATAACTGGCTCAAAAGGAGGAGTATTCCATAATTCTAATGGATCCACCGGCATAACATCATAATGAGCATAAACCATTACTGTTGGTAAATTAGCATCAATTATTTTCTCAGCATAAACTACAGGATTGCCCTCAGTTGGCATCACTTCGGCTTTATCTGCCCCTGCTTTTAAGATAGCTTCTTTCCAATGCTCCGCACATTTAATCATATCGGGTTTATGATCTTGAATGGAGCTAATCGAAGGTATTCTGATTAAGCCGAATAATTCTTCCAAAAATCTTTCTTTGTTTTCTTCAATGTACTTGTTAATGTAATTCATTTTTATTCTGATTTTAAATTAATATTTAGTTACAAAAGCATTGGAGAAATACAGATGCAATCTTGCTCCAACGACTTGATATCTTTTATTAAAACTGCCATACACAGAAACCCCTACACCTAAATCGTAAAAATACTTAAATGTGCACTGCACCTCTGTATAAGCTCCTAGTTGGTAATGGACTTTGCTAAGAGTATTTGACTCTGGCAACCAGGTAATTGCAAAAGATGGTCCTATAAAAAAACCAAAATTATACCACCTATCTTCAAATCTAAGCCCTGCTCCGCCATATATATCGTTTAGTTGCTCCATAGGTCTCGCTAAAAATAGTTTTGGTTCCGGACACGAAGAGTGCCAGCCAGCATTAAAATACATTGCCTTATAACGCCAATGAAATGCTAATTGTAAATTATAATTTAATGCTTCTTTATTCATGTGATAACTTGGACCATATCCAAACATAAACCAATTACTACCCTTTCTGTAAACATTTTTTCCGTATTTAATTTGCGGAAACATTTTATCGTATTTAGATAAAGGGGCTGTCGATCGTACAGGCTGCGTACCATCTTGTGCAGCAAGGTTAAAGCAAAGAGTCATTAAACTAATGAAGAGTAATATAATATGTCTTTTTTTCATTTACGACTATAAATAGATGAACAAATATACAATACTTAACGTAAGTAATGAAATAAAATTATAAAATATACTTAAATCAGTAAATATTCAATCGAGCGGTGGCGTAGGTGGCGTTTAACAATTAGCAATAAGAACTTTCAAATATTCTTTACAGACAACAAATAAGCATTAAATAATTATTCCCTTTTTAATAATGTGCAATTTTAATTATATTTGCAAACATCAGTTTCATAAACAAGTTTAATAATATGTCAGTTACAACCAAAAAATCAGTATCAAAAAAGCCCCCTACTTCCAAAGCAGAAGTAAAAACTTTTATATTAGATACTAATGTTTTATTACATGATTTTAAGTGCATTTTTAAATTTGAAGAAAATGACATTATTCTACCGATAGTTGTACTGGAAGAGCTTGACAAGTTTAAAAAAGGTAATGATTTAATAAACTTTCATGCACGTGAATTTACAAGAAATATTGATCAATTAGCTGGAGACGATTTTTTTAAGAAAGGCGTAAACTTAGGCAAAGGGCTAGGACGATTATTTATTGAGACCAGCAAGCCTTTTTCGGAGAATTTAACAAATAATTTTCCAGAAAAACGTCCCGACCACATTATTCTCTCCATAGCTGAATATTATGCGACTAATTTTCCAGAGCGACATCCTGTTCTTGTAACAAAAGACATTAACCTAAGGGTAAAAGCCAAAGCATTAGGAATTAGTGCAGAGGATTATAAAAATGATCAAGTAGAAAATATTGACAAACTAAATCAAGAGGTTTTAACAGTTAGCTATCTTGAAAAAGAAATTATAAACAAACTTTACTCAAATAGCGAAGGAATACCATTGGAAGAGATACAAGAAAATATGTCTCCTTATGCACATCAGTATTTTATTTTAAAAAATGGGAGTTCCAATGCTCTTGCACATTTTAATCCTTCGAGCAATAATATTGAGCGTGTAGTAAAAACGAGTGTTTATGGCATTACCCCTCGTAATGCGGAACAGGCTTTTGCACTAGATGCCTTATTGCGTCCCGAAATATCACTTGTCTCGTTAACAGGCAAAGCTGGTACCGGCAAAACACTTCTTGCCTTAGCTGCTGCATTGCACCAACGACGAGATTTCCAACAAATATTTCTTGCTCGACCAATAGTTGCCTTATCTAACAAAGAACTTGGTTTCTTACCTGGCGATGCAAATGACAAGATTAGACCATATATGCAACCTCTATTTGACAATCTATTAGTAATTAAACATCAATTTAAACCACAAAGTCCCGATTTTACTAAAATTGATGACTTATTAAAATCTAATAAACTTTTAATTGAACCATTGGCATATATTAGAGGTCGTAGCCTATCACAAGTATTTTTCATAATTGACGAAGCCCAAAATCTTACACCACACGAAATTAAAACTATTATTACACGTGCTGGCGAAGGTACTAAATTAGTATTTACTGGAGATATTGGTCAAATCGACTCTCCGTATTTAGATGCACACTCGAATGGTCTCACATATCTGACAACAAAAATGAAAGGGCAAGATGTTTTTGCTCATATAAATCTTGTTAAAGGAGAAAGAAGCTATCTCGCAGAATTAGCAAGTGATTTATTATGATAAAAAAGAACGAAACCAGCATCGCAGTCGCTATTCTTAATTGGAATGGAAAGCATTTTCTTGAAAAATTCTTACCTACCTTAATTAAAAATACTGATAAAATTGCCGACATTTGGATTATTGATAATAATTCGACAGATAATTCTTTGGAGTTTCTATCCAAAAACTTTAAAACAATAAAAACAATAAAACTTGATAAGAATTATGGTTTTGCCGGAGGTTACAATAAAGGACTGGCACAAATAAAATCAAAATACTATTTATTATTAAATTCTGATATCGAAGTTCCCAACAACTGGATAGAACCACTTTACGAACTAATGGAAAAGAACTCCGACATTGCAGTTTGCGGACCAAAACTACTCAGTTACGAGCAAAAAACACATTTTGAATATGCAGGAGCGGCTGGTGGTTATATTGACCGGTTTGGCTACCCTTTTTGCAAAGGACGAATATTTGAAACCTGTGAAGAAGATAATGCTCAATATAACGAAATATCTGATTGCTTTTGGATAAGTGGAGCAGCTCTAATGATTAGATCCGAAATTTTCAAACAAGTGGGGGGCTTTGATGACGATTTTTTTGCCCACCAAGAAGAAATTGATTTATGTTGGAGAGTGCAAAACTTAGGATACAGAATTGTTTGCCAACCAAATTCGACTGCTTATCATGTTGGTGGTGGAACATTGCCAAAATCAAATCCATTTAAAACCTACTTAAATTTCCGAAATAATCTATACTTGATAGTTAAAAACATGCCTAAATATAATAGGCAAAAGGTTCTAATAACTAGATTTGTACTAGACCACATTGCTGCAACCAGAATGATATTTCAAGGTAATTTTAAAGAATATTTTGCAGTTTTAAAAGCATATTTACATTTTTGGATAAATTGTAGAAAGATGTCTAAAAAACGTAATCTACTTAAACCAAAAGCACCAAAACATCTTGCAGGATTTTATAAGAATAGCATCGTTTTTGATTATTACATAAAACAGAAGAAGAAATTTAATGATCTAAATTGGTAATAAACATTACTGATACAAACTTTCATCTTTTTCAAAAAATAACCTCTCCAAACAAGCAACCTTTCTATATCGTTCCGTTATAGAATAAAGCATTCAATTTCGATTTTTTACAATTAACTAAAATTTACTGACATGAAAAAGATTTTTATTATTAGCTTATTTATTACAGCTTTATGTTTCAGCGGCAAGAGTTTTGCTGCTGATTACTATTGGGTAGGAGGAACAGGAAACTGGTCAGAATTCGGGACTCATTGGGCAACCACTTCAGGTGGAGGCGTATTTCATGCGTCAGAACCCACTCTAAATGACAATGTCTATTTTGATGCAAATTCATTTAGCAGTGCTGGAGAAATTGTAACAGTAGATGTTATGGCATATTGCAAAACAATAGATTGGACAGGTGTAACAAACACTCCTGATTTCTCTGGTTCAAATACACTTGAAATCTATGGGTCTTTAATTTTTAGCCCTAACATGACTTCAACTTACAATAGTAACATATTATTTACATCAAACGATTTAGGAAATACTATTAACTTTTCCACAATTCCCTTATCAATTAGTGGTGTTGAGTTTAATGGTAATGGAGATTGGACATATCAATCAGATATGGATTTATCTTTAATGGGGGGAGGTATCACTGTCTCAAAAGGAACAGTTAATACCAACGACTATACTATAAGTATAGGGTGGTTTGATTCTTGGGATAACAATAACAGAACTATCAATCTTGGAAACTCTGTTTTAAATATTACATGGAATCTTAATCTTTGGAATACATCAACATTAAACTTTAATACTGGCACTTCGACAATCAACTATGGCTCAAATTGGTTTGATGGAATGGGTTTAACCTACTATAACTTCAAATTCACTTCAACCTCACCTAACGAGATAACTATCATGGGGTCTAATACATTTCACACACTTGACTTATCTGATACAAATGTAATTGGAGTCAATTTTGCTGTAGGAGAAGTTAATACTATTTATAATATATATTTTGGTGGAACATGTGCTAATAGGAAAACAATCAAATCAGACATTGATGGCGAAACAACAACAATAAAGAAACTCACTGGAACAATTACTGAAGATTATTTGAATATAAGAGATATTACTGTTATTGGTGGTGCTACTTTTATTACTAATAACGGTGTTAATATGGGCAATGTTGTCAATTGGACAATCAACCCTTCTACTCCTACAGATTATTACTGGGTTGGAGGTACTGGAAACTGGTCTGATGCTGACCATTGGTCCGCAGTTAGTGGAGGAGCATATCCTTCTGGAGGATCTTGTGTGCCTTCGAGTGAGGACAATGTATATTTTGATGCTAATTCATTCTCAGCAAGTGGTGAAGTCATAACTGTCGATGTCCCTGCTATTTGCAAATCAATGAATTGGACTGGTGTAACAAACAATCCTGATTTAACGACTAATTGGCCTGGTGCCTATTACATTTATGGCTCACTAACATTTGATTCAGGAATGACATTATCTGGATGGGGAGATTTATATTTCATGGCAAATAATACTGGAAACACAATTAACAGTGCAGGAATTGCCCTTAACTATACAATACATTTTTCTGGTTCTGGAGATTGGACTCTAACAGATAACTTGAATTTTAATAGTATATATTTGAATCAAGGACATTTAATAACAAACAATAATACTCTCAACGGTTATAATATTCATTCTAACTCTGGATTAAATCGCCAACTTGATTTAGGTAGTTCTGTAATAAATTTATCATCCACATGGTCTATAAGTAACAATTCGAATATGATAATAAATTCTGGAACATCTACCATAAATTTAAGTGGATATGACTTTTATGGTGGAGACTTTACATACAACGATCTCAACATCACAAGCTTATCAAATATAACAATTTACAACTCCAATACATTTAACACAATAACAATCGGTAGTAGTGTCCTAAACTTAGAAGAAGGCCAAACACAAATAGTAAATGATCTAATTGTCTCTGGAACTTGTGGAGATATAATAAATATCAAATCAAATTCTGCAGGCAACACATCAAGTATCTCCAAAGCATCTGGAACAGTAAATATTGATTATATTGCCCTGCAAGACATTGCAGCTATTGGTGGAGCAACTTTTAATGCAAACAATAGCATCGACATAGGAAATAATACTGGCTGGAACTTTTCTATCTTACCTTCTACAGATTATTACTGGATAGGTGGAACAGGAAGTTGGAACGACCCTAACAATTGGTCTTTATCAAGTGGCGGTGTCGCAAATCCTGGTGGATGTTTACCTACACAAGTTGACAATGTTTTTTTTGATGGTAATTCAGGACTTAGCTATCAAACAGTTGAAATAAATGATGTTGCTTATTGTAATAATATGGATTGGACAGGTGCAACTAACAGTTACATTTCAGGAACATACACTTTAAATATTCATGGTTCATTAACATGCATTTCGTCTATGAACATAAACTATTATGGGACATTGTCTTTTAAATCAGACAATATAGGCAACACAATTGACTTTGCTGGAAATGCAGTTAGAGGAACGATATACTTTGATGGGTCTGGAGAATGGACATTGCTTAATGATATTACAAAAATACCAAGTAATAATAGCAATATTCATTTTTATGAGGGAAGTTTAATTACAAATGATTTTAATATTACAACACATACTTTTTACACAAACACAGAAGAAATCAGACAACTAAACCTTGGTAACTCAATAATTACCGCTAATTATTGGCATATTAGGAATGGGACAAATCTTACAATTACACCAATGACCTCCACCCTGAATGTCTCATCTGTAACATTTTATGGAGGAAATCAAAATTACAATGATGTAAATCTTAGTAACAGCGGAGACATCACAATTTATGGAGAAAATAGTTATAACAACCTTAACATACCTTCATCAATAAGAATACAATTTGAGGAAGAAAAAACACAAACAGTAAACAATCTAATAATCTCTTCAGGGTCTGATTGCAACAACTATATTCATATTGGCACAACTTCCACAGGCGCTGTAGCACACCTATCAATGCCTGCAGGAGTATTTAATGGAGACTGGTTAGCAATTACTGATTTAACTGCCAGTGGTGGTGGTACTTTTAACGCTACCAATAGTCAAGGTGTGGGAAATGTAACAGGTTGGAATATTACTTCTACTGCTCCCGTTGACCTATACTGGATAGGTAATGGTGGAGATTGGGACGACCCACTACATTGGGCTCTAACATCAGGAGGTTCATCCTATGGCTGCATACCTGCTAGTATAGACAATGTATTTTTTGATGCAAACTCATTTTCTTCTCCATCGCAAGTTGTAAATATAAATACAATTGTTTATTGCAAAAACATGGACTGGACAGGTGTAACAAACATCCCAGATGTTCAAGGTTGGAATTCAATAAATATAAACGGATCCTTAACCCTTGTTCCCGAAATGGCATTTACTTATTGGGGAATAATCAATCTTAATTCGGATGAACTCGGAAATACTATAACAAGTGGTGGACAAAACATATACGGAATACAATTTTCAGGTTCTGGAGAATACACTTTATTAGACAATTTATCTCTTGGATGGTCTGGTCTTGTGTTTAATAATGGAACATTAAACACCAATAATTTTAATCTAAATATACCTGATGGAGGTTTAATATCTAACTCTTCGAGTACAAGAACTCTCAATCTAGGATCCTCAATAATCAATATCTCCTTTTTGGATATTATAAACAATACTAATCTCACTATAAATGCTGGAACATCTGAAATCTCAACATCTCTAAATTCTTGGATGTTTAATGGTGGAGATATGACATACTATAATGTTACATTATTAAACCCATCTTGGGGCGGAGTCGAGCTACGTGGCTCAAACACATTTAATACTCTAACCATCAATCCAGGAGCGGAGATTATATTTGAAGAGGGAACAACACAAACAACTACAGATTTCCAAGCAACTGGAACTGATGGTCAATTTGTACACATTCATACAACAACCACTGGAACACAAGCATTTATCAACCAAACAAGCCACGAGTTCTGTAGCGACTATATGAAAATTCAGGATATAAACGTAGGCACAGAAACATTTTATGCGGGTAACAATAGCGTTGATTTAGGCAACAATGTAGGTTGGACATGGTCGGGCGTAACTGCTATTAACCAATACCCTGCTGCTTTATGCGAAGACTCGCCCGGAAGTGGCACACATGCAGGAATTGACTTAACATTACTAGAAAATACTATTGACGGTGGAAACGGATATTTACACACATGGTATATCGACCCTGATCTTACTACCCCAGTAGTAAACCCATTAAGTGTAAGTGTATCTGATGGACAAATATTCTACGATGAAGTAAACAATGGCATTTGTACTAACATTGCAGAGGTTATTTATTCTGTTACTTCTCCAGTGCTCTCATTTAACGTTACAGATGTTTTACTTTGTAATGGAGATATGACTGGAGCAATAGATCTTACTGTTACAGGTGCAACACTGCCAATAACTTACGAATGGTCAAATAGCGATTTAACTGAAGATTTACTAGGAGTTGTCGCTGGATCATATACTGTAACGGTAACAGATGCCAATTCTTGTACAATTTCTGGAGGAGAAATAATCAACCAACCTCTAGCAATTTCTATCGACTCCGAAACCTATACTGACATTACTTGTAATAATGATAATGATGGAACAATTACTGTTATTGCCTCTGGTGGCACTGGTGCTTTAAGTTATGACATTGGGACAGGTGCACAAGCTACAGGGGTCTTCTCTGGATTAACTGCTGGCACATATACTGTTACGATTACTGATATAAACATGTGTTCAGAAACAAGCACTCCTTTTGTTATAGTCAATCCTTCAGTTGTCTCAATCGACTCTGAAGCACATACCGACATTATTTGTCATGATGATAATGATGGAACAATTACTGTTACTGCTTCTGGCGGTACTGGAGCTTTAAGTTTCGACATTGGTGCTGGTTCTCAAGGATCTGGCAACTTTTCAGGATTAGCAGCAGGTACATATATTGTGACTGTCAGTGATATTAATATGTGTTCCCAAACAAGTTCATCGTTTGTAATAGACAATCCATTAGCGATTGATATAACTGAATCTCACACAGATGTATCTATATGTGGTGGTGCAGATGGAAGCATTGATATCACAGCAACAGGTGGAACAGGGACTCTATATTACGCATGGACAGGTCCAGCAGCCTTTTCATCATCTTTAGACGATATTAGTAATTTAGTTGCAGGTTCATACACCCTTGTCGTTTCCGATGATAATTCTTGTTCAAATACAATTAACGTTTCAATTAGCGAAGTTGGTGCTCCAACAATTAGTTTGGATGATCAAACAAATGTATTATGCTACGGAGAATGCACTGGAGACGCTACTGTAAGTGCTACCGGAGGTCAAACACCATACAGTTACACGTGGTCAAATGGTGATACAGGTCCCGTGGCGAGCAACTTATGTGCAGGTTTACATTCTGTAACTCTAACTGATGCAAATTCTTGTTCTACCATAATAAGTGTAACTATTACCGAACCACTAGAATTAACCGCTTCGAATGTACTTACACACGAAACATGTTATAGTGCATGTGATGGGTCGGCAACAATTACAGCATCAGGAGGAACAGGTGCTTTAGATTATGATATTGGAACAGGAATTCAGCCTACTGGTGACTTCTTTTCACTTTGTGCTGGAGCCTACACTTACACTGTTACAGATATTAATGGCTGTGAATATATCGACAACTTCTCAATACTTCCTTATGATATGGATGGAACAATAAGTGGAACACATCCGCTTTGCCATGGTGATTGCAACGGTGATGCAACAATACTTGCCTCGGCAGGAAGCGGCACATATTCTTATGTGTGGAATACTCTAGAAACAACTCCAAGCATATCAAACTTATGTGATGGGCTTTACAGTGTTACTATAACTGATATAGGTACAGGCTGCACATTGGAAAAATCAATTAATATCATAGAACCAGAATTACTATCACTTTCGCTAAGCTCAACCATGGATTCTGGGACAGCAGATGGAACAGCAACAGTTGTTAGTTCTGGTGGAACCCCTCCTTATAATTATTCATGGAATGATCCAGCAACACAAACAACACCTATTGCAACAGGTCTTTCTGCTGGCAATTGGACAGTAACTGTAACAGATAACAATGGATGTACAGAGACAGGGACAACTACAGTTGATTTATATTCTACACTTAATAACAATACAATAATAAGTCAAGTTAAGTTATTCCCAAATCCTTCAAGCGGATTACTAAATCTTGATATAAAAAACTACCCTGATGTTGAGCTTTCCATAAGCATCTACACAGTTAATGGGCAAATAGTCTATAGCAACCAATATAAACTTGTGGATGGAGCATTAGTTAAAACAATAGATTTATCAAATCTGTCTTCAGGAATGTATTATCTTAGAATCATCTCAAATAACCTAAACACTACTGAGAAAATAGTTTTAGAAGATAAATAGTAATTTAAACTTACTTTAAATTAAAAAGGCTGTCTAAATATTTAGACAGCCTTTTTTTTATATCTTGAGATTATTAGTTAAACTTTGACAGGAAAGCAAAAGCCTCAGTAAAAGCTCCAACATACAGTTAGTTTGGTCTCACAGCAATAGAGTGTATATATCCGTGTGTGCCAACAGATGCGTTACTGAAATAAAATCGCTTTATCAAACCGAGCCAAGCAAAATGAGTTAGTACACAGTTTTGTTTATTTCGATACTGAATTATTCTCGGCAATACCTTCAAACTACAATTTATTCATATAGTTATTCTTATGGTCTCCAAAAGCATCTACCCCTTTTTCATGTACAGAGTATGTTGCTTGTTCGCCAAGTACTTTTGAAAACACAATCTCCGATTCTTTTCCATTAGCATCAATCATAATTACTTTTGCGAGATTGTCGTCATACTCCTCTGCGTTAAGGTTTTCGTAACATATTGGACATATAAAATTTACATGATCCCCAGAAGCAAAATCCACTTTCCCATTCTTTCGGAAACTGTAATTACCAATTTCTGCATCTAATAACACTAAAGCAGATGCTCCTTTATTGTTTTTAGTAAGAAAAATAATTTCATTGTCTATACTTAAAAAACCTCCACATTTTGGACAAATATAATTTTTCATAATTGTTATTTTTTATAATATCAGTTTTAACAAAATTAAGTAATATTTCTCAAACTTAAGAAAAAGAACAGACATATTCGCTAAGTATCATCATTTTTCATTTAAAGTGAGTAATAACTATGCTTAAAGCCATATCAAAGTTTGTTTATATTGGCAAAAATCAAATTACACAGACAACTAATAGAAGATTTATCAAAAACCAATTAACAAACTTATGCAATTTACAATTGGCAACTGATAAATAAAACTATATTTTTATATCTTATAAAAACTTTATATATTTGACAAAAAGTAAAAAACCATATAAAAGTAAATTGTTTAACTGTTAAAAATACGCAATTATGAAAAAGACAATTATCTCTTTAATGACTCCTTTTATTTTAATATTGATTTTAGTTTCTTCATGTACAATTGAAAAAAGACACTATATGCCAGGGTATCACGTAAATCGTGTTGGACAAAAATCAAACGATAAAAATATACAACAAGAAAAGGCTACAACTTTTAAAAACTTTACAAACACGATTAACAATTCAACAGAAGAACTCAACGAGCCAGTATTATTAGCATCTGAAAAAGAAACTGAAGTAATAATAGGAACAGTCGAAAAAGAAACAACCCCTTTATTTACAATAAACAAAAAACAAGAAAATCTTAAACAACAAGATAATGATTGTGATGAAATTATCTTAAGGAATGGAAATGATATATCTGTAAAAGTAACCGAAGTAGGCACAACAGAAGTTAAATACCGCATGTGTGATAATTTAAGTGGTCCTCTTTTCACTAAAAACAAAAGTGAAATATTTATGATTAAATATGCCAATGGGACATCAACCGTATTTAATGAAGAGCCTGCCAATAACAATATTGTTAGTCAAACAAACAACTATATTACCCCACCATCTGCTAACTCTAATGATAGAAACTACTTGGTTGCAATTCTTTTATGGGTATTTCTTGGTGCAATAGGCATACACCGATTTTATTTAGGTTATGTAGGAATGGGAGTTTTGTATTTACTAACAGGAGGTCTTTGTGGCATAGGTTGGATAATAGATGGGATAATGTTATTAACCGGTAGCTTAAAACCTAAGTACGGGAATTACATAAAATAATATCTGCAAAAAGACAACAACAACTACGAGATACACTTAAGTAAGGAATTATATATTTATTTCCCGCCTCCGCTACCCCCAACCCCTAAAGGGGAGAGCTACGTCCGATGCGAGTGAGCTCCCTTTAGGGATCAAGGGAGCGGGGAAGCTTTAAATTTTTAAAAGTTTTTTTCGCCTCCGCTACCCCCAACCCCTAAAGGGGAGAGCTACGTCCGATGCGAGTGGGCTCCCTTTAGGGATCAAGGGTGCGGGGAGGCTTGAAATTTCTAAAAGTTTTTCCCGCCTCCACTACCCCCAATCCCTAAAGGGGAGAGCTACGTCCGATGCGAGTGAGCTCCCTTTAGGGATCAATGGTGCGGGGAGGCTTTAAATTTTTAAAAGTTTTTCACATTCTTGCCTAATTTTAATTTCTACCTCTTCAATTTTCCCCAAAACATCTTCATTACTAAATCTGATAGCTTTAATTCTTTACTACTTTCAGTAAAGCTTTTTGATTACCCGATTGTAAATCAATAAGATATGTTCCGCTAATTTCATTGATATAGAACTCTAATATATTTTCATTCTTAAAAAGAAGTTTATTGACTAATTTACCATTAATATCATAAATAGTTACAAGAGTTTCTGGATAAACTTGTCCTAACTCCACGGTCAGCCTACCATTTGTAGGGTTTGGATAAACAAAAATTTCTGTTCCATAAGTATTTTTCAAAATTCCTTCTACACTAATTTGGAAGCAACTTGATGTGCCAATACAATCATTTTCAGATACTTCGACAGCATAAACCCCATCAACTGTGGCAGTAAAACTCTGACTAGTTTCGCCTACAAGAGGTTCCAAATTATTATCGCAATCTAACCACTGATAAGTTACTCCAGATGCGTTTGCAGTTAAAGTTATTCCGTCTTGAGTAACACTAGTATCTGGCGTTTGGTTAATTATAAGATTTAATGTGATAATTGAATCACAAGCGAATGAATTAGTTAGCGTGTGAGTTGCAGTGTTATTATTTTCTGTATAAGTATTTCCGTCTATCCAAACATAGCTGTCGCAAGCAATAATCTCATCTGTTACTGTATCGCTATAATTAATTGTTAAATCTAAGCTTACTACACTATCACAACCATGCACATTAGTTAGCGTATGAGTTGCAGTATTATTATTTTCCGTATAAGTATTTCCATCTATCCAAACATAACTGTCGCAAGCAGTAATTACATCTGTACCTGCATCGCTATAATTAATTGTTAAATCTAAACTAACTACACTATCACAACCATGCACAT
>JAQUBO010000175.1 GCA_028686735.1 Bacteroidales bacterium | reverse complement strand
CAAAGTTCAGGATGGGTCCGGTTGTTCCCTGCGGCACTGCCAATAATCTACTCAAGCTTATCCTGCGTACCCTGGAAGATCATAAGGACACGGTAATCGTAATTGATGAGATCGATTACGCCTTTGGGCATGAGAAACTGCTGGGTGCGATC
Source organism: Bacteroidales bacterium (assembly GCA_028686735.1). GTDB lineage: Bacteria > Bacteroidota > Bacteroidia > Bacteroidales > ML635J-15 > Bact-19. The sequence goes on along the minus strand of JAQUBO010000175.1, from coordinate 7,482 downwards.
CGGGACATCGTGGATGAGACCTTGACGGTGATCATCCTGGTGGGAATGCAGAATGCCAGGGATAGGCTCTCACAGGTCAATGCCCACTACTTCGACCGATGCAATTACTTCTATGAGTTTCAATACATCTCCAGGCAGGATATTGCCATGGTAGCCCGGGAAGTAATGGATGTGGAAGTAACAGATGAGGTTATCGAGAAGATCGATTTCAATAGCGGTGGCAACATGCGTAAAGCCATGAAAGTGATGTACATCATCGAGACAGAGCAAATGAAGCAACCCGATATCGAAATATCCGCAATTGATTTGAGCACAGCCTTATGAGCCCAAGTGAACTGATCCAGAACTTCGTCAATCTGTATAATCATCCCTTTACAGCGGAATTGGCAGCGGAGATGACATCTCAAGAAATCAGCTTGGTGCTGCCGATCTTGGAGCAACTCCATAGTGATCAGACTATCAAGCTGATCTCGCCAGAGGACGGCATCTATGTGCGTAATAACCGCTATAATCCTGTGGTTGGGTATAAGCAAAAAGGGGACTGGAGATTCGATCAGGTAGCAGCAAGTGCTCTCCTTGATCTGATCGAGCAGGGTCAGTTCAAGTCGATCCGAGCCATCGCAAATGCCTTTGGTCGGAGTCGCCAGTGGGTATTCGTTTATATGGAAGCGATGGCATCAATCGGCATAATTAGTATGTCGGGAAATACTTATAAACTGAGATCGAGAGCCAATCTACAAGACCTCGGAAAGAGTGTAGAGTCGGGTATTCTATCAAGAATGCGAAACACCCAAAGTGAATTACTGAAACGCATTGTAGAGGAAAGGAAAGAGAAAAGACGGCAGATCCGTAACCAAAAGAAAGCTGAACAGGAAACCCGGGAGATGGAGTTGCAACAAGAGAAAGCAAAGAAAGAAGCGTTCATCCAAGCCTGGAACGATTATCTGAAGTCTGGTTGGATCAGTGACCGGGACTTTCAAGCATACTTAAGAAGCCGTAACAATAACCAATAGCTGATTTAGGAGACATTCTATGACACAGGAACTACGGGAAAGACAACTGCGGCAACAAATTCATGCCATCCGGGTCAAGAAGTTCCACTGGCCCCTGGATGGGTTTAAGTTTATCATGAATGGTCTCGGTTTTGGTGAATCGCTCTCCGTACTGCCGGAAGAGCGTCTCCTTGAGCTGAAGTCAATCATGATCAGTTATCGGAAGCATGGGCGTCCCTATGAATTCACCTACGACAAGCAGGGTAAATACATGTTCTCACTCATGAAACAGGCAGCTTGGACTGATTCCGACCTAAGAGCCTTCATGATTAAGCACTATAACAAGAGTCATTGGAACCTGCTCAACAAACCAGAGCGCAGAGCCGTTATCGCCATGCTTCAGAATTATATCAAGAAGCAGGCATCACAACAAGAAAATGAGAATTTAACAGATAAAACAGAAAATCATCCTAAGGAGAACTCTAATGGAAAATCAAACCACACCCAAAGCGAAAACGACAGCAGAACGCACCAAGATTGACGCACAAGGTCGAGCCATCCCGGTCTCTGTAATCAAATCCGAGATGCTCAAACAGGATACAGTAGTCAACAACACTCTCGATCGGGTAATCCGGCTTCAGAAGCGCATAATATCCGACAAGATCAAGCTCTATGCCGAGATCGAAGGCTATCTTGAGTTTGTAGCCAAGAAGAGCGGTTTGGCATGGAAAGGTAATGCCGGGTTCACCAGCTTCGATGGTAAGTACAAGATCGAAATCCGCTTCAAAGAACGCATTGAGTTTGGTCTGGAGTTGCAGCTTGCCAAGCAGAAGATCGATGAGTGTATCAAAGCCTGGACAACTGACTCCAACGTTAATCTACGTGCGATCATTAACGAAGCTTTCCAAGTGGACAAGAAAGGCCAGATTGCTAAGTTCCGTATTCTTGCCCTGCGTAAGTACAACATCAAAGACCCGATCTGGAAAGAAGCGATGGAACTGATCGATAAAGCTATCATGGTAGTCTCGACTAAACAGTATGTGTCATTCTACGAAAGAGATGAGCATGGCGAATACAAGATGATCGTGCTCAACTTCACTGCCCTATAGGATAAGAAAGAGTGGCAGCGTTACACAAACCGATTTGAAAGAAATACAGGAGAATGAATAATGGCACCTATGAATACCAATACAGCAGAGGTAATAGAAATGATGAGTATCTTCAATGACGGCCGCAACTACCGCACGGATGAGATAGCAGATATCCTCCGGGTTGACCGTTCCAGTGTTTACCGCTGGATACGGGACATTGGCGACCCTCTGCCTGCCTTCCGCACCAAAGAGAACGGTCAGTTACGCTGCGCTGGGAAAGACTTAAACGAATACCTGCTCAAGCATAAGGTTCGCCCGGAATATGAGTAACGCAATAGAGTTCCGCATCAAGCGGGACAACTGCAAGGCTACTTATCTCAATGGTAATACCGATCCCACTGAGCTGGCGGTGATCTTCGGAATCTCCGACATCACCGTCCGTAAGTGGATCAAGAGTGGTAAATGGGATGAGCTGTTCAAGGAAGAGCGTAAACTCGACCATGAGATCAGCTTAGCCCGCAAGAAGGCACTCATCCAGGCATTACGGGAATATGCAAAGAATCCTGCGGACAATGCTCTGCAGAGCCTGGTAAGCTTAATCAAACAGAACCAGAAAGACAGTGAGCCTGCCAAGGAACTGAACGACTACATCGTGCGCTTCCTGGATCAGGTAACCGACTTTATGATCGAGAAGGGGCATGAGACTATGCTGAAACAGTTCCAGAGTATAGTCCTTGACCTTGCAGAGTACTTAAGAGTTAGAAATGGATAATATTACAACCACGGACATGGTTGCCTCCAAGCCTACAGACCAGCCTCCATACCCTACCCTCCAAACCCTCCAAACAGGGGAGCCGTCGCCTCCGGCTCCCCTGATCCTTCCGGCCAACCCTAAGCCTCCGGACACAGGTTATGTCTAAGAAGTTCATTCAGCGACATAACAAGGCACTGGCGGAGATCGCTTCCAAGACGATCTCCGTCTTGCCTTTTATAGACGATAATCCTGAAGCTAAGACTGATAGGATCAGACGAACCACTGGAGAAGGCTGGGATGCCTTCTCGTTCTTCTGCCATACCTATTTCCCGCATATCTTCCCACTACCTTTTTGCCCAGCACATGAGACTATGTTCGATGAGACTGATAAGGGCTCAGGCATCATCGGCATTACCGGTTTTCGTGGGCTGGGCAAAACGGTGCTTATGGGAGTGGTCTATCCGATCTGGAGGATCATAAAAGGTGAACGCTATGTGATCCACACTGCAGCCGATGTAGATCTGGCGCAAGAACGCACAGCCTTTACTTTGCATGAACTGCAAAACAATAAGCGGCTCACGATGGACTATCCTGAACTGCAGCCTGTGGATGCCTTCGATCTCGACTTCTATCTCAAGAATAAAGCCAGGATACGAGCCAGAAGTATCAAGCAGAGCCATAGAGGAACTATCAATCCCAAGACTGCCAAGCGGCCCGGACTGATCGTCTGCGATGATATCGATAAAGAAGAGAACATGGGTAACCAATCCATTGGCAAGAGACGCATGGAGAAGATATCACAGGAGCTTGCCGGAGCACTCTCACCTGAGGGGAATGGCAAGATCATCTGGCTCGGTAACCTGGTGCATCCCAATTACTCAATCTGTCAGTTTCAGGAGCTCATATTAGGCGATTTACGGGCAGATAATCCCGAAATAGACGTCACATACCAGATTGCATTAAAGACCCACCAAAAGGCGATATTGCGTTTCTCACTCGAAGATATACATGGCAAGTCCATCTGGGAGGAGCAGTACCCAACCAGTACCTTGCCAAACCTGAGAGCCAAGTTCGGACATACCGGTTATCAGAGGGAGATGCTTGGACAGCCGGTAATCGAAGGCAACATCTTCAAGAACCACTGGTTCACCAAGTACAGAACCCTGCCTGAGCCATCTCAAATGAAGCGGGTCTGGCTCTATGCTGATCCTGCCTGGGGAGAGAAGGGCTGTTACAAGGCTGTTATCTCCATAGGCTATGATGGTAACCGCTTTTATGTGATCCACGTCTGGATACGTCAGACTGAGAACACCAAGTTCTTCAGATACTACTATGATGCCTACCATGAGTTGGATAGAATCTACAGAGTGAAAGCCAGGGCAGCCTGTGAAACCACCTATGGTCAGGCACGTATCCTTGCCGACTTCGACAGGTGGGCTACCGATAACAACTTGCCACCGATAAGCCACCGCATCAAGCGCATAGATAACAAAGACAACAAGAACCTCCGCATTGAAAGAACCGAGACCATCATCGAGACAGCCAAGGTACTCTTTCCGGAAGGTCAGGACACACCTACAATGATCAGTCAGTTCCTTACCTATCCCGATGGCTATATAGATGGCTGCGATGCTCTGGCAGGATGCTTGGAACGTTTCTCCGAATACGATATCGGCAGGAACAGAGTCAAGGTCAGGAGATTCAGTTTCTAATGAACTACTATGATCAACTCATGCTTGAGTACTACCGGGTACTGAATAATGCCTGGAAGACCGAGATCAGAGATGCTACACGACTGGCCATCCAAATGTTCAGTGACATGCCAAGAGCAGAGAAGATCAACAAGGACTCCATAGATAAGCTTATGGGCATCATCAATACTCAGTTGGGAGAGGACTTCGCAGCACTGGTCAATGAGCCCACCAAAGCGATAATAGACCGCTGTGTGCGGCTTGGACTCAAGGACACCCAAGTGCAAGCCCCCACGAAGACCAGCATCGGGCTCTGGGGCATTGAAGATCAACATCTCTCATCCACTATCCAGAAGCAGCAGTTGTTCTGGATCGGTAACCACTTCGAGGCTGACGTACGCCAGAACTTCGCAGATGTGCTTTCCACAGCCATCGAGCAGGGTTATACTAAGGAGATGCTTGCCGATACTCTCAAAGACCAGTTCAATGACATTGCCAACCGCTCATCCCATTACTGGCAAGGACTGGCTGAGCATACAGCCCTCAGAATTCGTGAGTTTGGAAGGCTACAGGGATACAAGAAAGCCAAAGCCAGATACTACAAGCTCTTGGTGATCCTGGATGACCGCACCAGTGATATCTGCCGGGCACTGGCTGCACAAGACAAGATATACCCTCTAAACGATGCAATCGAGGTAATGGATAACCTGATGGCTATGGATACCAAGGCCAACAGCCTGGATGATGCCAGAGAGTACATCAAAGCACTTGCACCTTGGATTAAAGACGATCAGATCGAATACAACTCAGAGATGAACCCGGTTGGTGTCTCAGGAGCGCATACTCCCTTTCCGCCCTTTCATTGGAAGTGTAGAACGACAACGGTTATCTGGATAGAATGGGATTTGATCGTAGGTTCCTCCAGAAGCAAAATCTATAAGACCGTTGCAGGGTAATCTGGACATAAAGATTTTCTATATAGTTCTTGACAAATAAGATAGATGTTTGACTATGGCTCTATCAATACACAAGGAGCTGTTCATGGAAAAGCAAACCCTAACCTTTGCAGATCAAGAGATTGCCAAACGTTTGGCAAGCCGCAGGCGCTTTCTCAAAGACGTGGATCAATTGCGGGACAGGAAGAGGATCAACTAATTGATCAGCAAAGTTGAGATCAGAAGGACTTCTATAGCCGGTAGAGATGCATATTCAGCAGAAGTAATGTTTCGGATCATGCTGGTTCAATCCTGGTACAAGCTATCTGATTATCAAACGGAAGAGCAGCTTGTTTTCAATACCATGTTCCTGTGGTTTTGTCAATTGAGTATGGAGAATCCGGTTCCGGACAACTCCACAATCTGTCGCTGGCGTGGCAGGTTTTCAGAAAAGAGAATCTACGAGAAGCTGCTTCAGGAGATCAATCATCAATTGAGTAAGCATGAAATCAGAATCACAGAAGGAGTGATTGTGGACGCAACTTTGGTTGAATCGCATGCCCGTCCCCGCAGGATAGAGTTCATCGAGACCGAGCCTGTGGGAGATGATGAGATCCCCGGTCAGACAACCTTTCAGGCACCCGTTCTGACGATCGAAGAATCCAAAGACCCTGAAGCCAGGTGGCTGAAGAAAGGCAATAAGAGCATCCATGGCTACAAGGGGCACACAGCTGTGGACAAGACTCATGGTCTAGTCCAAGCAATTGATGTTACTCCTGCCAATGTCTATGATGGTCACATGCTGATGCCCTTGGTGGAGTCCCTGGAGATTCCGGAGGATACTGAGGTCCTTGCAGACAAGGGCTACTGCAGCCAGGACAACGAAGATGCCCTGCAAGAAAGGGAGCTGGTTTCCGGAATCATGAAGAAGAAAAAGAAGAATCAGGATATGCCAGAGGAAACCAAACTCTTTAACTACACTTTATCTACTCAGAGATACCGGGTTGAGCGCAGCTTTGGAGGTCTTAAGAAACACTTTCGTTGGGGTCGGTCAATCTATATGGGCCTATAAAAGACGGCATACTTTCTGTTCATGGGAGCAATTGCCTTCAATCTGAAACGCAGTCTGAAGATTCTTCGAGCGTGGGATAGGAGAGGTCTGCCCAGATTTTGGGAACAGACCCAAAAATGGCTTCATAAGAGGGGTTTTGAGGGCTAAAAAAAATAGACCGAAATGGTCTCTTTGAGGCAGAAAAACGTGGGCGGGGACAGATCAATATCACATCAATAAAAGCTTCGCAGAATTATGCAATGGTCTTCAAGTTTGAATATTACAACCACTGATATCTCAATCAATTTGACGTGAAACAATAAGAAATTGACCGAATATGTATCTATCTCAACATTGCTTTGATAAAAAGGTCACTCATAAATATCACTGCCTTGCTAAGGATTGCAGCATCATTCATCTACACAAGGTTAGCGAATGTACAGAGTAGCGAACTAAGAGATATTAAATGGCCTAATTTATTGAACAGCAGCAAAAAAGCAATGCATGACAATTATTTCATTGACACAAAACCATTATATTTCATGATTGTCTCACGGGATAGCTGAGGGAGAAAGCAATGAAAAAAATAGTAATACTCAAGGTAGACTCGACTAGTACTGGCAATAGCCGTGGTATTGAAAGGGATTCAATACCTTGTAGCGTAGTAAGAACCGTTAACGATCCTATGTGTGTCGTTAAACCCCCTGATCCTAAAAAAAAGTAATTCCTCGATTATATCAGGAATAAAGTCAGAATAAAGATGTATCGCTATCCCGTTATTTTGGAATTAGCTAATGCAATATAACCACTATTGTGCAGTCTAATTGTAGTATCGCAACGTTAAAATAGGGATGACTAAATATGTTCTCATTAGATTATTGGTATTATTTTGATCCACAAAACTGGTTAATAATTGAGAGTCGCAACGGCAGTAAATACTTGATTAATGAAACAGGGTTGGACTGTTT
>JAQUBO010000174.1 GCA_028686735.1 Bacteroidales bacterium | reverse complement strand
AAGCAAATTTCAACTTCTTCATCCTCGTTTGAGGTAGGTGTATCTATGGTTGATATTACACCTCCGGTGGGTTTTCCCCTTTACGGTTATCCATCAAAACCAAGTACTGGTATAAAAGATCCACTTTACGCAAAAGCAATTGTGTTTAAACAAGGAGAAATTAGAGGTGCGCTGGTTATTTGCAGTTTGTTGGGAATACCTCGCGACCTTAGTAGAATTGTAAGGGAAAGAGCCTCAAAAGAAACGGGGATTCCATTTCAGAACATGAGTATTTCTGCTACCCATACTCATACCAGTCCGGGTATAACTGAAAATTTTAAAGAATATGCCCTTCGTGAATCGACAGGACAACTTACAAAAGAAGATGAAAATAGCTATTTCACCGATCTAATTAACGGAATAACAAAAGCTATTATTTTAGCGAATAATAGCACCAAGGAGGTGGAAATTATTTCTGGAAAAGGTCAAGCACATGGAATATCATTTAATCGTCGATACCTTATGACTGATGGGCGTGTTCGATTCAATCCCGGTCGGAATAATCCAAAAGTTGTCCGTCCTGCAGGCCCTGTAGATCCAGATGTGAGTTTTGTTCTTTTTCGTCCGCGCGGACAAAAGAAATATTCTTCATCCCTCACTGTATTTTCAAGTCATTATGTGCGTGGGGGCACAGAATTCAGTTCAGATTATCCTTATTTTATGCAGTTAAGATTCAAAGAACTGTTTGGTAATCAACATCTTTCAGTGTTTGGATTGGGGCCATGTGGAAACATAAATACCGTAGATTTTAATGGACCTGTTGAGAATGCAGATATTAAAGTGAAGGAATTTGGTTACACCCTTGCTGATGCTGTTAATAATGAACTACCGAAGGAAGTAAAAGGAGTTCCATCTCTTGAAGTAGTATCTAAAACAATATACCTTCCCATCCAAGATTATACAGAAGAAGAGCTGGAATGGTCAAGAGAAGAGAGGGAGCAAATTTATAACGAACGTCCTTTTTTGAGCCATAGAAGAAGACTCAAAATCTCAATTTGGGGAGTACAGCCTCCATTAGAAAAAATTCGTATGTATGATGCAGTGGCACCTGCTGTTTCGGGAGATCCATGGCGTATTCCCGTAGAAATCCACGTTTTTAAACTTGATCAAGAAACTGCAATAGTGACAATGCCGTGTGAACTGTTCACTGAATTTGGAATAGATGTTAAAAAAAGATCACCATTTGCTAATACAATGCTGATTGAACTGGCTAATGCTGATATTGCCTACCTTCCTACAATTCAAGGATTTAAGGAAGGTGATTATGAAGCAATAAACTCTAGACTTATTCCCGGATCAGGTGAGATAATGATTGATACGGCAATTGAAATGTTAGAGAGTTTAATAAAACAATAAAGATAATATGATGAACAAATTAATAAAAAAAACAAAGTTGTCATTTTTGGCACCGGGAAAATTGGACGACTTTTTATCGGACAGCTCTTTATTACAGTAGGCTTTGAGGTAGTATTTATAGATGTTTTTGATAGAATTATAAATGAATTGAACCAGTAAGGAAAGTAAAGGGTTATTTTAAAATTAAAATTAAAAGAAACTATTATTGTAAAAAAATGTACGTGATGTAAATGCACGAGACAAAAAAATTAGTCTCAAGAAAAATTAATAATTCAACAGTAATGTCAGTATCTGTTGGGCTTAAAGCTTTGTCAGATATCTCACCATTGATTGCTGGCGGGCTAAAAGAAAGATATAAGAAAAACCAGTATGATGTAATTGATATAATCATTGCAGATGCGGTTTTTATAAAAATAACTTCTCTCAGATTGCAGAAGAAAGACAACGGAAAAAGAGAAACGAATTTATGAAGTAAAATATATGACATTCATTTAAATAACATATTAAAAATTAAAATCTATGAAAAATGTTTCAAGAAGAGAATTTATAAAGAAAAGCACTTTAGGAGGTGTTCTTCTGGCAACAGGCACGGGAGCATTGCTAAATGCCTGTTCGGTAAAACCCAAATCATTACCAAAATGGAAAATTGGCGCTTATACACGTTTGTGGGGTAACCGATATTATTTAGAGGCTTTGGATGGTATGGTAGAAGCTGGATATAAGTATGTCGGATTAAGCACACACGAAAAAGGCAGAGTAGTCGATCGTAACTCTACTTCCGAATTCGCAGCTAAAGTTGGTGAAGAGATTAAAAAGCGGGGTCTTACGCTTGTAACTAATTCTGGGGGTAGTCATGATGTCAGTAATTCTCTCGAAGAAGGAATCGCAGGATTAAAACGTTTGATTGAGAACTCTGCACTTTGTGGAGCTCCTGTTATTCAAATAAATGCAATTCACGATCCTCTGCTAATGGATCCTTTTTACAAAGCAATTTCCGAGTGTTGTGACTATGCTGCAGAAAAAAATATGTTAATTACTATAAAACCACACGGACAAAGTGGAGCATTTTGCTTAGAACAAGTTAAAAAAGTAAATCATGAAAATTTTAAGTTGTGGTACGATCCGGGAAATGTTTTTCACTACTCTTTTGGAGAAACAGATCCATTGGATGATGCTATTGGCATAGGGGGACATCTTGCTGGTATGGCGATAAAAGACTTTCAGTTACCCAGAGATGTAAATTTAACACCTGGTACAGGGATGGTTGATTTTCCAAAATTAATGACTATACTTGAGGATGATGGTTTTATCGGTGGATCGTTAGTTGTGGAGCTTGTTTCACAAGGAGACTTTGCTCACCTAACTGCCGAGGCAATAAAAGCACGCAAGTTCATTGAATCTATAACGGCTTAAAGAAAATGAAAAACTTAAATTATACAAATTTTAAACAATTGTTGAAATGAAAACAAATCGGAGAGATTTTATTAAGACAGCCGGTCTTGCAAGTGCTGGAGTGCTTGCAGGAGGAATGACATCATGTGTAAAAGGTACATCTACAGGAGAGGCTAAACCGATTATTTGGGATATCTCGAAGGAGAAGGGCAAACAGATATTTAATATGAGCGGATATGCTGCACCAAAACTTGATATTGTACGCATTGGATATATTGGTATTGGAGGCAGAGGTATGGCAGCAGTCAAAAGAATGGCTTTACTGGAGGGAGTAGAGATAATAGCATTGTCTGATTTGCATATGGACCGTGTAGAAGAGGCTCAGAATTATCTGAAAGAACGTGGTATGCCCATACCAAAGGGCTATGCAGATGGCACCCAGGAGTTGTGGAAGGAGATGTGTGATAATGAGGAATTGGATCTAATTTATGTTGCAACTCCAAGAGATTTGCATACTCCCATGTGTGTACATGCCATGAAAAGTGGTGCTCATGTGGCTACAGAGATTCCAGCTGCAAGAACACTCGACGAATGCTGGCAATTGGTTGAAACTTCTGAAAAAACGAAGAAGCATTGTAGCATGATAGAAAACTGTACTTATGACTTTTGGGAATTATTGATCCTCAATATGACACGACAGGGTTTTTTCGGAGAGATTGTTCATGTTGATGCCGCCTACATAGCAAATCAGATTAACACAAATCTAAGAAAAGATCTCGAATGGCGTACCAGAGAATTTATAAATCGTGACGGAAATATTTATCCTACACATGGATTAGGTCCTGCATGTCAAATATTGGATATTAACCGTGGAGACAGGCTTGACTTTATGGTATCAGTTTCGTCAAATGATTTTACTATGGGTAAGGAGATTGAAAAACGTGCTCAGGAAGATGATTATTATAAACAGTTTATTGGTCAGTGGAAGTTGGGCAATATGAACTCTTCTATTATTAAAACGGTAAATGGTAAAACTATTGATTTACAGTATAATGTTGGCAATCCGCGTCCCGGCACACGCGTATTTTGGGTTGTTGGCACAGAAGGCATAGCCAAGAAGCAGCCATTTCCATCAAGGATATCAAAGGGAGGAGGCTGGATGAACGAGGAAGAACTGAAGACATTACAGGAAAAATATGCTCCTCCGATAGTAAAAATAGCAGGAGAAATGGCAAAAAAAGTAGGTGGACATGGAGGAATGGACTTTTTGATGCAATGGCGTTTGATCGATTGCTTAAGAAACGGACTTCCGTTAGATATGGATTGTTATGATGCCGCAGCCTGGAGCTCTATTGTGCCACTTAGTGAATGGTGCGTTGCCAATAATTCCGCTCCGGTAAAAATCCCTGATTTTACTCGAGGTGCATATAAGACAAATGCTCCGCTTGATATTGAAATGGCAAGAGGTGGCGGAAACACAGGCATTAAACAAATTATTGGATTTGACGATGATTATTTTTAGGAGTTAAATCTAATTGGAAAACTAGAAATAAATAATTTAACAGATAATATTCTTTAATTAAACTAACAATTGAGAGCTATAATACTATGACAATAAAACATTTTATTAAAAGACGTAAGTTTATTGGAACTGCCGTTGCAGTTGCCGCAGGCTTAATATTACTAGTGTCCGATATATTTGGAAGCAACCTTTTTTACACACCTGATGATCATCCATCAACTCCTCATTTTTGGTATCGCAAGCCACCTAACAGACCTTATGTTGATTCACAGAATAAAAATATGGCTTTCGCATTTACCGATACCGAAATATTGTTATCTGATAATAACAGTCACACTTGGCGTTACAAAAAAGAATTCTCCGATGCAAAAAACATTACTTACAGTCATATTTTCAATGATGGGACAGTTCTGTTTGGTACACGAGAAAAGCTGTATTTGTGTAAGAAAAAACTAAAATCATACAAGGAGATTATTGTAAAGGATGCTGAGGGCAATGACTATCTTCCCCATACCCCGCAAAATCCTGATAACCCCGGATGGTATTTTAATACTCTAACTGGCGCTGATTCTTGGATTATTAAAGGAAAAGAGATGTTGGTATGGGGTAATTATTGTAATGTAAGAGGAGGTGCAGCACCTGTTAATATATACTATACAACAGATAATGGGAAGACTGTGAAAATTGCTTATTCTTTTGGACAGAACCCTTACTTTACAGATAACGGATCTCCTGGAGGAGGTGCTGAAGGAAATCTTTTGGGCAATCCTGACAATCCTATAATATGCCGTCATGTTCATTCAGTTGCTTATAACCCTGTCGAGGATGCTTTTTATGCATGCACCGGCGATGGTAACAGACCAAAAGGGTGGGAATGTCATTGGCTTCGCGGAACTTATGACTCGGTTAAAGATAAATGGAACTGGAAAGTTATAATCACAGAAAGTTTAAATTCAAGATATAAGGCTGGTGGTATAACTTTCGTTGATGGTCGTATGTACTGGGCGAGCGATGCTAACGGGCCTGAGCCATGGGACAGAGGTATCTTTAGCTGTGACCCGGCTGATATTGGTAATCCTGAGGCACATACCTTGCTCTTCAATCCAAAATATGAAACGGGGATTATGATTATAGAGGATGGAGTTATACTTGCCACTCAATATGCAGTTGCTTCTCCATATACATTGGGAGTTATATACTCCCCTGACCTTGGTAAGACCTGGTTTGAATATGATATAAAAGAGTATGGACCTTTTTCTCCTACACGAATACATAAGAAGAATTCGGAAGGTTGGTTCAGGCTTGACTTAAGAACTGGTTGGATAGATCTTGCTGATTATATGTTTATTAAACCTAAATAGTGATTAGACTTACAATTTGTTGAGTCACCTTTTTGTGCTAAATATTATTTTAGCAGCACTTCAATGGAGGTTTTTCACAAACGATGAAAAAAAACTCCACTAATAATTATGAGAAAGATGAAAAAATTATGAAAAAATTATCAAGGAGAAAATTTATTAAAAACAGTGCTATTGCTGCATTGGGCGTCGGCATCTTGCCCGATTCTTTTACTATACTTAAACAAGGAAGGGCGCTGGGAGCCAATGATAGGATTCGTATAGGAATTATTGGCTGTGGTGATCGTGGGAATAAGGTGTTTATGGACGGTGTATATAAACATGCCGACGAAATGAATGTGGAGATTGTTGCGCTCTGCGATCCCTGGCGTATTGCACGTGAGGAGGCTAATTTAAAAGTAAAAAAATGGTTTGGACGAGATGCAAAGCAGGTTGTTTCATACCGGGAATTATTGGAGTTGGACAATATTGATGCGGTGATGATAGCTTCACCAGACCACTTACATACAACTCATTTGGAGGCTGCTGCCCTAGCTGGGAAACATATCTATGTAGAGAAACCTCTTGCTATGGATATGGATAAACTAATCAGGTCTGTAGATGCTGTCAAGGAGGCTGGTGTTGTGGTGCAGATAGGCACACAATTACGTAGTCTGCCCGGAATAATGGGAGCACGTGAACTTTACCGCCAAGGAAAATTAGGCAAACTGTCGCGAGTTGAGGAGTGTCGTAACCAACAGAGACCCTATTGGTACGGATACCTCAGAGATGTAAAAGCAGAAGATGTTGATTGGAAAGAGTTTTTAGGCGATCGTCCTTTCAGACCTTTCAACGCAGACATGTATTCGGCTTGGTATGGTTATTATGATTTCTCTCATGGTCCTATTCCTAATCTGGGTGCTCATTTCATTGATGTTGTACATTTTGTCACTGGTGCAAAATTCCCCGAATCATGTGTATGCCACGGTGGTACCTTTACTTGGAAAGACGAACACCAATTTACTAACCCCGATTGCATTCAGGCAACATGGGTTTATCCCGAAGGGTTTCTTGTAAGCAGTTCTAATAATTTAGGTAACAGCAAGGGAAGCGTTCGTAACTTTTATGGCGACAAAGGCATGATGAACATGGCAAGCTGGGGAAGCCCCTCGTACACTGATGAAGGAGCTCCTCGACCTGACGGTACCATAAATGGCGAAAAACCGGTGGAGTTAATCGAACGACCCGATCATTTTCATGATTGGCTAAGATCTATCCGTAATGATGAGACCGCAATCGCACCAATTGAAGCAGGGTATCAACATGCTGTAGCAGTAATAATGGCTATGAAATCGTATGAGACAGGGCGGAAAACCATTTATGATGCTAAAAGGAGAGAAATCCTCACAGCATAGCAGCTCGCGCGGGTTTGTAACCCGTTAGCCCTGTGAAATATGTTCACATAAATTTCACAGGCTGAATGTCGCGTTAGCGAATGATTTATCTTTAAATCCTTTTTTTATATCCTTTTCTGCTTCGCAGCACCTGACTTGTCCCCGGTTGGCACGGATATTAAGCAGATATTTCACTTCGTTCAATATGACATAGCGATTAATGTCATTCCGACCGAAGGGAGGAATCTCATTAATGGTATGGGATGTTTCACTCCGTTCAGCATGACAATAACATTCCACATTCCACATAGAAAACAATTGATAATGCAGACATAATAGTCACATCGGCACAAGTCAGAGACTTGCGCCAGCGGAACAATAATACCGGTTGGCACAGGTCTGATGACCTGCCGATGAAGAATTTATAAAGAATTTTGCAACCATGAGATAATAAAAAAAGGATGCCAACACTTATTGGACACCCTTTTTTTATATAGAAAAAAATTAGCTTCTTCTTTTACACTCCTACTTTGCCACTTCTACGCGACGCGCCTTAATAGTAAGTGCTTCCGCACCCGAGGTCTTAGGATCTTCTC
>JAQUBO010000173.1 GCA_028686735.1 Bacteroidales bacterium | reverse complement strand
CAAAAAATAATTATTGAATCGGGTTTAGATTGGTCATCTATTTGTTTATATACTCCTTATTCAGGAACGACTTTGCACAAAAAGTTAAACGCACAAAAACGCCTAACCCATACAAATTACCCTAGAGACTGGGCTTTGTACAATTACACTAATGTATTATACAAACCAAAAATAATGACATCACAAGAATTAACAGATTTTTTTATAAACTCTTCAATTACTTTTTACAGTGAAAAAAACGTAAAAAAGATGCTATTAAGAACTATATGGAATCTAAAAAGTCTTAGAAAGACATATTACTTATATCTTTGGATTGTTAATCATTGGCAAAGTCTTAAAAATTTTAAAGTTGTGAAACGTTTTTTTATTTTATGCCAAATTCTATATAAATGAAAAATTTAATTAAGTTACACGACAACCTGATTCACTTTAAACAACTTGAGAACAAATCATTTGCCGAAGAATACTTATCTGATAATGAAGATATAATAATATGGTGTATAAATCGCAAATGTAATTTCAATTGTAAATATTGCAATTTTGCAAGCAAAGAACCCGAAACACAATTTGATATTGAAACCATAAAAAATGCATTTAATCGGGATAATAAAAAGTGGCATATTATTGTAACAGGAGGAGAACCTTTATTAAAACACGACATTATTGATATTTTTGAAACATTATCAATAAAGCATACCATATTTGTAAACACAAATTTAAGTTTATCAGAAACAAAGCTAAGAGAACTCGTTGATAGAGTGCAGAGAGAAAAGCTGGGATTGAATATTGCAATCCATGTTGAGGAAAGAGAAAAAATAGATAAAGGATTTACGGAATTTTTAAAGAAATTAGAAATATTAAAATCTGCCGATATTTTATTTTTTGTTTCTTATGTTTTTTATCCGCCACTTATAAATCGTGTTGATGAAGATTTTGCATTTTTTAAAGCACATGGAATTGAAAGAATTACACTGAAACCATTTTTTGGTTTATATAATGAGATGATGTATCCGAGAGCATACAACGATATTGAAAGAGAATATCTGAAAAAATACTATATGCCTGAATATGACTTAGGTGATAATGCTCCAAAAACAAATTTTAAGGGCAATGTATGTTTTGCAGGTCAGAGGACTTTTTATATTAACGAACACGGGATAGCTAGAAGATGCGAAAATAGTACAGAAATTTACGGCAATTTTTTCGATAAGAGTTTTGTTCCTGATAAAAATCCCAAACTATGTAATGAACAAGCAAGCTTGTGTCCATATCAGTGTCTGATATATGCAAAAAAGAAAAAACAAGGTTTTTTCTCGAAAATACTAAAAATAAAACAACAGTAAAAGTATTTTAATTGTGAAAAAAATAAAAACATTGCATAATAATTTAAAATCATTTTTTTTCAAAAGCAAAGGGAATAAATTAGATACATCAAATAGTGTTGTAAAAGAATATCTAAAAACAAAAAATAAAGACCGACTCTGTTTTGCTCCTGTCAAAAACTTGTTTTTTGGGATAGACGGAACTATATCAAGCTGTTATGCACAAAGCTTTGTTTTAAGTTATGGAAAGTTCCCTGAAAATACAATAACCCAAGCTTGGAATAGTAAAACGGCTACTAATATTAGAGCTCAGGTTGAAAACTTATTTTTGCCACCAGCATGTAATTTATGTTACAGACAAGTCTTGGAAAAAAATTTCAATGTCACGTATGCTAATGTATATGATCAACATCAATCAAATGCTAATTTTCCGGTTTCAATGGAGTTTTATCTTGATAATACATGCAATCTTGAGTGCATCATGTGTTCACCTGAGAACTCATCTCAGATATGTAAAAAAGAAGGGTTAAACAGACCGGTAAATCCATATAATGATAATTTTGTAAATGACCTGACCCAATTTATTCCCCATCTAAAACACACATACTTTTTTGGCGGTGAACCATTCTTAATTCCTATTTATTATGATATTTGGGAACACATTATAAAGATTAATCCCGAGTGCTGTATTGATATCACAACTAACGGAACTATTCTAAACGATAAAGTAAAAGCCATAATTGAGAAAGCTAAGTATAATATTAATATTTCTATTGATTCATTGCAAAAAGAGCGGTTCGAAAGTATTCGTAAAAATGCTGATTTTGATAAGGTAATGAATAATTTGAATTTTTTTCACGATTATTGTAAAACAAATAACACTAATTTTTTTATATCGTTTTGCCCAATGCAGCAAAACTGGAAAGAAATTCCAGATATCCTAGAATTTACCAATAAACTAAATGCAGGACTAATATATAACAGAGTTTGGAATCCGGCAACTTCTGCAATTTGGACATTAAGTCCGCAAAAACTCATTGAAATTATAGATTATCTGGAGGAATTTCAGTTTACACCATCTTCTGATATCCAAAATTTTAATATTTCTGGTTTTAGTACTTTAATAAATCAAATTAAAACATGGTACAAATCTGCTTTGGAATTTCAAGCTGATTTTACTGAAAATATATCCGATAAACATGTTTCAGTTTTAATAATTGACGAACTTAAAGATTGTTTTAAACAAAACGAAAAAAGTGTTTTATCAAGAATTAAGAATCAAAAACAATTAAGTGAAAGAATAGATGAAATTAATTCAATTATTGATGAATATAGGTTTACCGGACAGGAAAAAATGATTTTTTATCGCAATATAATAATGCAGAAATCATTTTTTATTAACGCATTGTTTTTCGCTGAAAATTCCAAGAAAATCAGAAATATTATCAATTTGGCAATTAGATAAATAAAAACAGTTTAAAATTACGCCATGAAAAGCAAAAAGCTACTATTATTAAACACTGTAGATAAACGTTCGGTCGACGATGAATTGTTTGTTCCCACAAATGGTTTGCCCGGATTTGAACCTATTTCGCTTGGAATAATAGCAGCTTTAACTCCCAAAAATTGGGATGTTGAATTAATTGACGAGAATTTTGAAGATTTTACTGACACAGATGCCGAACTTGTTGGAATTTCTGCATATACAACAAGTATAAATAGAGCTATAGACATTTCAAATAAATTACGAAAAAAGGGAATAAAAACTATTATTGGTGGAAAACACGCATGTCTTTATCCTGAAGAACTGGTAAATCTTTTTGACTCCGTTGTAGAAGGAGAAGCAGAAAGCGTTTGGAAAGAAATAATTAGTGATTTTGAAAACAAGAGTTTAAAGAAAATATATAAAGGCGAGTTCATCGATTTGTCTGATTACACAAGACCTAACAGGGATATTTTTAATAAATATAATTACGAAATTGCTACCATTCAATTTTCGCGTGGTTGTGTTAATAATTGCGACTTTTGCGGTGTTCCTGTGTTATATAAACATACATATCGTCAGAGAAAAATTGAAAATGTTATTCAGGAATTAAAGGAAATTAAGCAGAAGTATGTTTTCTTTATTGATGACACTATTTATTGCGACAATAAGAGTAACAAAAAGATTAAAGAACTATTTATTGAAATCCGAAAAAGCAAGGTCAATAAGCATATTATTGTTGCTGCTTCGATTAATATATACGAGGATGACGAATTCTTGGACCTCGCCCATAAAGCTGGAGTAAAGGTTTTATATATAGGTTTTGAATCTGAAAATATTGAGGATTTAAAAAATGTAAATAAACGGATGAATTATAAATCTTCAGAATTTCATTATTCACAGGCTGTAAAAAAAATACACCGATATAAGATGGCTATAATGGGTGGTTTTATTTCAGGGTTTGAAAATGATACTCCTGATAAAATAATTAAACGTGGTCAATATATCCTAAAGAGTGATATAGATGCAAGTACACTAACTATTTTAACACCCTTGGCAAAAACTCCTCTTTTTGAAAATCTTAAGGCTGAGAATTTACTTTTACACACAAATTTCCCTCAAGATTGGATTTATTATAATGCATGTAATTATACAATAGACTATAAAAATGACAGAGCTGAAATAATGAATGCTTTTTACAGTTCATCACTAAATTTAGTAGATTGCAGGAATGTACGTAAAAAGTTTTTAAAAACTTTACTAAGAACACGTAGCTATACAACAGCAAAAGCTTTACTTGTTTTAGTAAGAAATTTTCATATTGGCACACAAAATTGTTGGATAATGAAAAAATTGATTAAATGAAATGGAAAAATTAAGATACAAACTTCTTTTAATAAACGTAATTGATACAAGAGTAATAGATGATGGTGAAATGTTTATTCCGCTACATCGTCTTACTTCGTTTCAACCTCTTTCGCTTGGAATTATTGCAGCACTCACACCAAAAAACTGGGATGTAGAAATAATAGACGAAAATTTTGACAAATTTAAATACACTGAAGCCGACTTTGTGGGTTTATCATCAACCAGTATGTGTATAAACAGAGCTTATGATATTTCAAAAGAATATATAGAAAATAATATACCTGTTGCTATAGGAGGTGTTCATGCCACTTTGTTTAAAGAAGAAGTAAGCCAACATTGCATTTCTGCAATAGTAGGAGAAGCAGAAAACGTATGGCCTCAAATAATTGAGGATTATTATAATAATAATCTTAAAAGTATTTACGAAGCCGGATTTGCCGATCTTTCAAAACCGGTAAAACCACGTAGAGATGTTTTTGAAAAATACGATTACGAAATTGCAACGATGGAATTTACCAGAGGATGTCCGTTTAATTGCAGTTTCTGCGGTGTACCTATATACTCAGGACACGGACTAAGATACAAACCTGTAAGCACAATAATTGAAGAACTTAAAGAGATTAAACAAAATTATATAATCTTTAAAGACGATAATTTAATTGGTAGATCTAAAGCCCACAAGGAAAGGACAGTAGAACTGTTTGAACAAATTATTGCCAATAATATTAAAAAAGATTTTCTATGTTTTGTTTCTATTAATATTGCCGATGATATTGATGTTATAAAACTTGCCCGCAAAGCAGGTTTTGTCCTATTCTTTATTGGCATAGAAACAGAAAAGCTTAAAGCTATTCAGTCGATACATAAAAATATAAATGAAAATTCCGCTAAGAACGCATATAAAGAAACTTTTAAAAGGCTACATAAAGAAAAAGTTGCTGTAACTGCGGCTTTTATTTGTGGATTTGACACAGATACGGTTGATGATATCCACGATAGGGCTAAATTTATAATGAAAAGTTCATTGGACACTTTTACCTTTACATTTTTAACCCCTTTACCAAAAACACCCTTACATATTCAACTCGAAGAAGAAAATCGAATTATAAAGAATAACTATCCACACGACTGGATATATTATAATTTTTGTCATCTTACTTATAAAGTTAAAAATGGCAACAACAAAGATATGGTTGAGGTGATAAATTATTATCTGATAAAACTTCACACAGCAAAAATGTTTAGGAAAAAACTGTTTAAATCGCTATTAAACACAGGAAGCCTCAGAACAACTGCGGCAGCTTATGTTTTTAATAAGCATAATCATGTTTTTCTCAAAGAATCTAAATCCTTACTATTTCTTCAGAAAACTTATGATTTTTTAAGAAAATCAGGTTTAATTAAGCAATAGGTAATGCAAATAATGTGATGATATATGGGCATAAATAAGAAATCAAAACTTGAAGAGATAAAGAAACATTATCATGATTATACTAGCACGTATTTAGAGGTTGTAGATTCTGCAATACAATCGCATCGCTCGGCAAATGAAGAACTTATGCTTGACTATTACTTTAATGTAATGGGGGTTAAAAGTGGCATGAAATTGCTCGATGCAGGATGTGGAGTTTGCGGCCCAGCAATATATTTTGCAAAAGAAGCTGATATTATTATAGATGCAATTAATATTTCTGATACTCAAATTGAAATTGCCAAACACAAGATTGAAGAATTTGGTCTTGAAAATAAGATAAATGTTATTTGCGGAGATTACCATTTTTTAGAAAACTATTATTCTGAAAATGATTTCGATATTATATACTTCCTTGAGGCATACGGACATGGTCTTAATCATAAGAAATTACTAGAATCATCAGTTTCTTTGCTGAAAAAAGGTGGTTTGTTGTACATAAAAGATTATTTCCAGAAAGATTTGAAAGATATGAAGCGCGTGAATAAAGTAGCAAAATTGATGAACAAAAATTTTGCTTATAATTTGCCTTGTCTTTATGATACTATTGGTCATTTGCGAAGACTTAATTTTGAAATAGTTAAAATAGGGAAACCGGAGTTTGTAGATGATGGTGGTATAATGTCAGCTGAGTTTTCAGATAAAAGTAAGATTAAATTATTTCAAGATGAAAACGAAATGTTTTCTTATGCAGACATTTTTGAACTAATTGTTAGAAAACAATAAATTATTTCCAATGTAAGAATAATGCTAAAAACCATTAAACAAATATTTAGACTTAAAGATTGGTGGAATCATATTTTCCCCCCAATATTAGGTATTGCGTATCTTGGCGTTTTACTTAATCAAATAGAGGTGAAAATGGTTTGGTCCAAGCTTTTAATGTTTTTCATAAGCTTTTTATTTACTGCTGCATTTGGTTTCTTTTTAAACGACATTTTTGATATTGAAATCGATCGAAAAGTGGGGAAAACAAATTTTGCAAAAAGATTTTCAAAAAGCACAAGAGTTTTAATGATAATAATTGTTGTAGTTGGTTCGATAATCCCTTGGATTTATCTAGATCACAGACTTGGATTTATTGTATTCATTCTCCAAATGATATTACTGATTGTTTATTCAAGCCCTCCAATTCGGTTAAAGAATTTTTCGGTATTAAGTGTAATAACTGATGCTTTTTATAGTAGCCTTTTACCAAGTATAATAGCAGTTTTACTATTTGTTCCAATATCAATGAATTTGATTCATTACAACTACGGGTTATCTTTACTTTTAATAGTGATGTTTTTCCGCGGTCTTCGCAATATTCTTATTCATCATATTAAAGATATTGAGAATGATAAAAATTCTAATTCGGGTAATTTTGCAGTGAAATATGGGAGTAATACCACAATAAAATTACTCAAAGTTATAACTTTGATAGAATCATTTGTGTACATCATTTTCTTGATTTATTTCACATATTTTTGTAATATTTGGTTTGTTGTACTAATTCCAATATCTCTCTTGTATTTTGTTTCGAAGAGATTTGATTCGGCAAATAAAAGTAATTTGGTAACAGACCATATGCAAATACTAAATGACTTATATGAAGATATTTTTCCCTTATTTATTTTAATATTATTAGCATTTTTTGATAATTACTTTATAATATTATTAATTATTCATTTAATATTATTCAGGAATAAAATGCTGATTTTTTTATTACATTTAATTTTTATTAGAATTGCATATGGCATTATATACAGAAAAAGTTGTGGCTTAATAAACCGAATTTGTAAAACAAATTTTTAGATTTTAAAAGTTTTTTTATTATTACTTTAGATAATCGGACTATTTGAATGAGCCTGAATAAAAATACAATTGAAGGATTTAACTCAACGCGTTCTGGGGTAAGACATGAGTACTTTTGTTATGCTCCATTTTCTAATATGTATTTTAATGTACATGGAGACGTTGCTCCTTGTTGGTTAGGGTTTTCGAATCCTGAAAATATAGGAAATAAAACAATTAAAGAAATTTGGTTTGGGGAAAAATTCTCATTATTTCGAAATAATATACAAAACTTAGATCTTGAAACAACATGTAAAACAAGTAAAACAAACATTGAAAATGGTAATTATTATTCTGTTT
>JAQUBO010000020.1 GCA_028686735.1 Bacteroidales bacterium | reverse complement strand
AAGGCTCTGTGAATGCCAAGCCTGGAGAAGCCCTGCCTAGCCGGCAGGCAGGCATTGCACAGCAAGCCGTGGCAGAAGCCATTTTCGAAAAGCACGACAAAGCGACAAATCAACGCAAGTTCAATGCGGTGTTGGCAACTGCTTCTATCAATAATGCCATTGAATATTACCGCTTATTCAAAGAAAATCAAAAACAGAAACAAACCGAAAACCCTGATTATATTCCCTTGAATATTGCCTGTGTATTTTCGCCACCTGCACAGTTGATTGGCAAAAATGAAGACCCAAACAGTCAAAAGAATGCAGCTGACATCAAACAACTACAAGAAGATTTAGCACAGGAAAAAGAAGACAATAAGCAAAATCCCGAAGAGAAGAAAAAGGCGTTGATGGAAATTATTGCTGATTTCAATACGCAATATGGCACCAATCACGACATCAATAATTTTGACCTGTACTATCAGGATATACAAAGCCGCATCAAAAATCAAAAGTACAGCAATAAAGACTATCCCCACAAAAACAAGATTGACATTACCATTGTGGTGGATATGCTGCTCACGGGTTTTGACAGCAAGTACCTAAACACCTTGTACGTGGATAAAAACCTAAAATACCACGGACTGATTCAGGCGTTTTCACGAACCAACCGTGTGCTGAACGATACCAAGCCTTATGGCAATATTTTGGATTTCCGTTCGCAACAAGAATCTGTAAACCAAGCCATTACCCTCTTTTCTGGCGAAGAAAGCGGCAAAGCCAAAGAAATTTGGATGGTTGACCCTGCACCTGTAGTAATTGACAAGTATCAGGAAGCGGTAGAAAAACTCGGTGCGTTTATGCAGGAACACAATGTGGCAAACGAACCCCAAGCAGTTTACAACCTAAAAGGAGATGCTGCCCGCATTGCCTTTGTAAAAAATTTTAAGGAAGTACAGCGGCTAAAAACCCAGCTCGACCAATACACCGATTTGGATGAAACCCAGCAAAAAGAAATTGATAAAATCCTGCCCAAAGAAACCTTGCTGGAGTTCCGCAGCTCGTACCTAGAAACTGCCAAGCAACTCAGAGATATTCAGCAAAAACAAGGTGAAGACGCACCAGACGATATTCAGCAACTGGATTTTGAATTTGTGCTTTTTGCCTCTGCAGTGATTGATTACGATTACATTATGAACCTGATTGCCGATAGCACCCAAAAAAAGCCGAACAAGCAGAAAATGACCAAGGCGCAGGTAATTAGTTTGCTGAAATCCAATGCCAACCTGATGGACGAAGAAGAAGACCTGACCGATTTTATTGAGCAGGTGGATTGGACCACAGGGCAAACAGCCGAAGAGCTGAAAAAGAACTTTGAAACCTACAAAGTAGCAAAGTACGACAAAGAACTGGCTGACATTGCCAACAAATACGGCTTGCAAACCGCAGCCCTCAAAAGCTTTGTAGAGAAGATCATGAGCCGAATGATTTTTGACGGAGAAAAACTCACCGATTTATTAGAGCCGCTGGAATTAAGTTGGAAAGAACGCAGAACCAAAGAACTTGCCTTAATGAATGATTTGGTGCCGCAATTAAAAAAACTAGCCCAAGGGCGTGAAATATCAGGACTAGCTGCTTATGAGTAAAGAGATGAAGTTAATACCAAAGTTACGTTTTCCTGAGTTTGAGAGTGGTGGGGAGTGGAGTAACAAATCACTTAAAAACGTGGCAAAAATCACAATGGGTTCGTCACCAAAATCTGCGAGCTACAATGAAGACAAAGATGGACTTCCTTTACTTCAAGGTAATGCAGATATAAAAAATAGGCTTTCGGCACCTCGGATTTATACTTCGGAAATAACTAAGGAATGTGATCTTGGTGATATTCTTCTTAGTGTAAGAGCCCCAGTTGGAACAATTGCTAAATCACTTCATCATGCTTGTATTGGTAGGGGGATTTCAGCAATACGAGCAAAAAATAATAACTCTCAAGAATTTGTGTATCAATGGTTGTTTTCTTTCGAATCGGCATGGAAGAATATTTCCCAAGGTGGGACATTTGATGCTGTAAATAGCGATGATATTAGGAATTTAAAAGTTCCTATACCTGATCCCCAAGAACAACAAAAAATCGCTTCCTGTCTTTCTTCTTTAGATGAGCTGATAGTTGCCCATAAAGACAAGCTAGACGCCCTCAAAGACCATAAAAAAGGCTTGCTGCAAAACCTTTTCCCACAAGAAGGCGAAACTGTGCCTAAGCTGCGGTTTGAGGAGTTTGAAGGTGATGAAGAGTGGGTGGAAGATACTTTGGATAATCTTGCTACTTTTTTAAAAGGAAAAGGAATATCAAAATCAGATATAGTTGGAAATGGTAAAGCTCCTTGCATAAGATATGGAGAGCTTTATACACAATACAATGAAACTATCAGAGAAGTGGTTTCATACACAAATCTTGACCCAAATGATTTAGTATTGAGTGATGCAAATGATGTAATCATTCCAGCATCAGGTGAAACGCAAATTGACATTGCAACGGCATCTTGCGTTCTCAAGGCAGGAATTGCTTTAGGTGGTGATTTGAATATCATTAAGACCAATATAAATGGTGTTTTTCTCGCATATTACTTGAATAGTGCCAAGAAAAAGGACATTGCCCGAGTTGCGCAAGGAATATCTGTTGTGCACTTATATTCAAGCCAACTAAAAACACTTACTGTTAACATTCCGAGTAAAAAAGAACAAAAAAAAATCGCCTCCTGTCTTTCGGCTATGGATGAATTAATCACCGCCGAAACAGAAAAAATAGAACAATTACAGCAGCACAAAAAGGGCTTGATGCAAGGTTTGTTTCCAAAAATTGAGCGTTAAGAGATGGCAAAAACAAAACACATACAAGTAAAAGAAGTTGCTGTGAAAACCTTGCAGGTTAATGGTGAAGATTTTATCAGTATTACAGATATCGCCCGCCAGAAAAATCCCGTTGAGCCTAAGGATGCGGTTAAGAACTGGATGCGTTTGAAGAATACGCTTGAATATCTTGGCCTTTGGGAACAACTCAACAACCCTAATTTTAAAGTGGTCGAATTCGACCCCCTTTTACGAGCTGCCGGCAGCAATGCCTTTACCATAAGCCCAAGCAGATGGGCTGAGCTTACCAATGCCGTTGGTATAATTACCAAAACAGACAAAGGTGGTGGTACTTATGCACAAAAGGATATCGCTTTCAAGTTTGCCAGTTGGGTGTCTGTAGAGTTTGAACTGTACTTGGTCAAAGAATTCCAACGCCTCAAAGAAGAAGAACAAAAGCAACTGGGCTGGAGCGCAAAACGAGAACCGGCAAAACTCAATAAAATTGCCATCCAACAAATGAAAGTACTGATTGATGTTGAAAACAGAAAATTATTAAGATAAATGACACAAAAAAACCAAGATAGATTAGGAAAAACCCTTTGGGCAATAGCAGACCAGTTACGTGGTGCCATGAATGCGGATTCGTTCCGCGATTATATGCTTTCATTTTTGTTTTTGCGATACCTATCAGCTAACTACCAAGCATCGGCTAAAAAAGAATTGGGTTCAGATTATCCCAGTAAAGACGCTTTGCTAAGCGACTCTGACGATAGCAAAACCATCTCCACAAACCCCTTAGCCATCTGGTATGAAGCAAATGCATCAGATATTTCGGATTTTGAAAAGCAGATGCGTAGAAAGGTGCATTACGTCATCAAGCCTGAGCATTTATGGAGCAATATCACCGAACTGGCAAGAACACAAAGCCCTGATTTGCTCATTACCTTAGAAGAAGGCTTCCGGTACATTGAAAACGAATCCTTTGATAATTCTTTTCAAGGGCTGTTTTCAGAAATCAACCTGAACTCAGAAAAGTTAGGCAGAACACCATCCGACCGAAACAAAAAGCTCTGCACCATTATTCAAAAAATTTCGGAAGGCATTGCGGAATTCTCTACCGACACCGACACGCTTGGAGATGCTTATGAATATTTGATTGGTCAGTTTGCGGCTGGTTCAGGAAAAAAGGCAGGTGAGTTTTATACACCTCAAGAAATCTCAACCATTCTATCTAAAATCGTAACGTTAGATAGCCAAGACCCATCCACAGGTCCAAAACAGAAGTTAGACAAGGTCTTAGACTTTGCTTGCGGTTCGGGCTCATTGCTTTTAAATGTTAAAACACAATTGAAAGAGCAAACCAACAAGAAAGGCACGATTGGTAAAATTTACGGACAGGAAAACAACATCACTACCTACAACCTGGCAAGGATGAACATGCTTTTGCACGGCATGAAAGATACCGAATTTGAAATTTACCACGGAGACACGCTAAAAAACCATTGGGACATTTTGAACGAAATGAACCCATCTCAAAAAACAGAATTTGATGCCATAGTTGCTAATCCGCCTTTCAGCCTACGTTGGGAACCCAATGAAGCCATGGGCGAAGATTTTCGTTTCAAAAGTTACGGCCTAGCACCAAAATCAGCAGCCGACTTTGCCTTCTTATTGCACGGATTCCACTTTTTAGCCAAAGAAGGAACAATGGCAATCATTTTACCACATGGCGTTTTATTCCGTGGCGGAGCAGAAGAACGCATTAGAACCAAATTATTAAAAGACAACCACATTGACACAGTTATTGGCTTGCCTTCTAACTTGTTTTATTCAACAGGTATTCCCGTTTGTATCCTCGTGTTGAAAAAATGCAAAAAAGAAGATGATGTCTTGTTCATCAATGCCAGCGAGCATTTCGTAAAAGGTAAACGCCAAAACGCATTGAATAAAGACAACATCAAAAGCATTGTAGAAACCTACAAGTACCGCCAAGATACAGAGCGCTATTCTCGTAAAGTTTCCATGGACGAAATTAAGAAGAACGGCTACAACTTAAACATTTCACGTTATGTAAGCACAGCAGAAGATGAAATTCAAATCGACTTAGGAGAAGTAAATGAAAAATTGACTGCTATCAATGAGCGGATTGAAACGAAAACGAAGGAACACAATGAGTTCTTGAAAGCCTTAGGATTAAAAACACTATAAAAAGTAACAACGCTCATTTCAAGCACATTGCAATCCTTCCCAAAATAATCGGGACAAACTGTTTCTGTAGTTGCAAAGAGCTTTCACGCCAACGCTCTAACAGTATAATAAAATACCGAACTCACAATCCAGTAGCCCACCCCGCCAAATAAACTGACGGGAAAAATCTCTCACACCACCATACACTTCGACTTTTGCCTAAAAAAAAGATTAAGAATATTGTTACCTAAGCAGGTAAAACGGGTTAAAGAATTTATGAAGTGAAATATATTAGGATTTGTTTTATATTTCAATTTGTTTTTTCTATATTTACAATCGTAAAATGATTAAAATAAATATGTGTATGAATAATTCATACTTTATTGGGATTTTGGAGAATATTATATAAATCCTATAATACATATAGGACTGTTAGGTGCTATGCTAAAAACAAACAACTATGAGAGATTTTAGTGATTATGAAAAGACGGTTATAAACAAAATTATAATAACCGATTTGTTTAAATCAAATGTATTGGACGTAATTTCAAATATTGTTCTTATAGATAGAGGAATTGAAATTAAACAAAAGCAAAAAGAAATTTCTCTTTGGTTTTTTAAAACAGACAAAGACGCTTTAAGTGAATTTTTTGAAACCATTGCACTGTTTAGTTATTTAGAAAAAAATGATTTGATTTTTATTCATTCAAATTACAATTCTCCTAACCAAGGAAACTTTGTCTCGAAAAACATTACACCGAAAACATTATCGACAAGAACTCTAGAGTTAGCAGCACAACCTATTCCAACGAATATTTATGAATATATTATAAGATACAAAGACAGTTATTTATTTGTTGGAACCGAATTAAAAAAACTTGTGAAAAATGACTTTAAGACGAATGAGCAGATTAATCACGAGGCTGAATTAGGAGAATCAAAAAAACAAACAAAAATTTCAAAATATTCCTTCTTCATTGCATTTGTTGCATTGATATTTTCATTATTAGCACCTTTTGCTTTTAATACAAGAATTGATGAAAATCAAATTAATTCTATAAAGCAAGAATTGAAAAATGGCTCAGGAAAAGAAATTCTTGAATTAAAACAAATAAGAAAAGATTTAATCGAAAAATTGGACTCAATAGAAAGTAAGAAAGCACAAGCACCTAACAAAATGTAAATGTAATGCGGGTTTCAGTGGGTAAATCAGCCGCAGTTCTTCGTTGCTATACCGCCAATTCGTCTTTGACGATTGACGGAAAATTTGAAATTATGAATAAACGAATTGGCTACGTGCGAGCTTGAAAGTTTATCACTTTTACTCCCACATTCCACATAGCTCCAGACCGTTATCACTCATTTAAAAATCAATATAAACATGAGCATTAATATTAACAATTTCGATTCTAAGAAACAAACAGAAATAAATTTAATCTATACAGCTTATTCAATGGTTTGTATTCTTAATTCTTTGGTGCAAAGTGATTTTGTAAATTCCAAAACATTTAATTCGTTACCTCTTGGTTCCAATGCTAATGCTATTAAAGATATAATCAAACAAGTTAGTATTGGAAATCAAGTAACCTTTTTGATTTGTTTATATTGTTATCTAGTTTTACCTAAAGAATTACTCAATGATTTAAATACTGAGATTAAAATTTGCAATAAAAAAATAGGTCAATTAGAAATAGTAGAAGAACTCTCGACTTATCCAAAGGATCAACTAGAAGAAGGCATTAATTATATGTATCACTTAAGAAATTCAGTTTCTCACGCTAACTATCGCTTTGAAGATGATTGTTTTATTTTTGAAGATAGTAATCCTAACAAACCAGAACACAATTTTGTCTTTAAAGTATCAAAGATGGAAGCAGGTAAAATACTTCATATTCTTGAAGTTGAATTAATTCTTAAATTTATTGAAAATATTCAAACATAAATAACTCAATATGATTTTTTGACTTAAAAAGCAACTTTGATGTTTAAGAAAAAACAAGTGATAATAAACATTAATATAATCTGTGCGCAGCACCAAGCGAGTATTACAGCTTGAACTACACCGCCTCCTGCCATCTGATATTTGGTTTTTTAAATTTGTATGTGTTTTGCGAGGGTTTTGTGTTGGATTGGCTTAGAAAACTCTGCTTTGATGCTTACTGTAATTTTGATAAAAGAAGATTGAGAATATTGTTGCCTAAGCAGGTAAAACGGGTTAAAGAATTTATGAAGTGAAATATATTAGGATTTGTTTTATATCTCAACTTATTTTTTTCTATATTTACAATCGTAAAATGATTAAAATAAATATGTGTATGAATAATTCATACTTTATTGGGATTTCGGGAAATATTATATGAATTAATAATACATATATGATTGTTACCTGCAAGGCGAAGAAAGAGAAACCGTGGAAAATAAATTGAAAATATTGAAACAAGAAATAAAGTATATAATTAAAAAAGTGACTGGTTGGAAAAATTTTGTTTTTGCCAACCCGCATAAAAGAAAGCCTACGCACATTGCACACATTTGCAAATCGCACTGGCTGACCCACAGACCGAAATTTGCAAAAGAGTGCAATTCTTCCATCACCAATAATAAAGAAATATGGTTAACAAATATCCAATAGAATTTTCAGAATCTAAAAATGAGATTAATATAAAATTCAATATTCAGAAGTTTGGAACAAAGCACCTTGATTTGTTTTCTCACCTGTTCTACAAGTTCTTAAAGAAAAAGAAAAACTTCAACTTTGATTTGTCGAATCTAACTTGGATTGCACACGAAGAGTTAGTATACCTTTCAGCGATTTTTGACCAATTATATCAAAATGGAATTTTATTCAGAATAAAGTTCAAAAAAGACAATCCCACTAATAGACAAATTAGAACAACTATATATTTCTGGGAGAATTGGCAAGTTTTCTCATTTATTGATAGAAAAGATATTCTTTCTCAAATAGATCAATATTTTGATTTATCTGACATCTATTCAGAGGAAACAAAAAAAACGTTGCAGATTTTTTTTAACCAAACAGATGACTCAATTGATCAGTTTATTGAGAATATTAGTATGCAGATATCAAAAAATCTGGATTTAGAAAAATCTGGATTACAATATTTTGATATAGATATCGAGTATATTTTAGAAATAAAGAAAATTATTTTTGAAACAAACGATATTGATTTAGAAAATAATTTACACAAAATTACACCATTTGTTAAACTAAATATTCCTTCTGGAGACCTAGATGAGCATTTGATATCAGCAAATCTAAATAAGATATATGCGCTTGACGATAAAACCCAAGACCTTCTTGAATCACACAGTAGTGATACACCTTTTTTAAACCGCACATTAAGTTCAATAATATCAAAAGAACTATATGAAAATGCAATAGAACATGCGTATAAAACAAAACATGTAAAGAATCCCTCTTGTTATTTATCAGTAACCTTAAGAAATAAGATATATGAAGGTGGAACTTGGGATTCTGAAGATATTGATTCATTTAACAAAATGAATTTCAACAATGAGGCAATTAAGGAATCTGAAAGCTTCTATAAAGATGGTGATTATTTTAAAAACCAATCACTACTTCAGTTCACATTTTTGGATTTTGGCTCAGGAGTACCACAATCTCTTGAAGTGCAAGCCAAGAAATTTGGTGATTATTATAATGATACTGACATTTTAGAGTATGCTTTCAATTACACATCATCTAGGTTTCCTCTCTCTCAGAAATATCTAGATAAAAATAGTATTCCTAGAGGTTTATTTGATGTAATCACTATTGTAAAAAGATATAATGGATTAATAACCGTAAGAAGTAATTATGGAAAATTAATTTATGACTTTAGTACAAGTGATAAAATAGAAGAATGCGTTATTAAGTATGATGAAACAAACTCAAAGTTTTTTAATGGAACAGTAATAACAATTCTTATTCCTGAGAATAATTACGGAATTGAATTAAAAACCATTAAACCACAATATTTAGTTGATGCATCAGATAAGACACCTTATTTTTTAAGTATTCTTGACCTTCAAAAAGATGCCATAAAGAAAATTAAACCAAATGGGAAAAATGAACTGCTTAAAAAACAACTTTATAATGAAACATTAGATTGCCTAAGTTCATTTTTTGACAAAAAACAAAATGAACATTGTACCATATTTATAGATTTTATTGGATGCCATTTAGATTCTCAAGTTTCAAAGAAGATTCTATTTTTCTTAGCTTCAGATTATAGAATAAATGAAAATACGAACGCTATAATTTTTAATCCCCCCAGCAGAGAACTCATTATTGAGGTGCAATTAGAAATTCTCAATAGCCCAAAAGAGAAGCAGAATCTAATTTTTCACCCAATTCCATGTTTGTTTCAGAATAAACTTGAAACCGAAGTAATTTGGATTGGGATTAGTGAGAAAATAGTATATGAAAAGCTTAATAATGTTTTCCACAGTTTATTACATAATGAAAGTCTATCAGATTTCGAAAGTGAAAATAGCATTCTTGAGAGTGGCTTATTTCATTACGACGAAAACGGAAATATCAAATCATTAGTTGGAATAATAGATGATCAAAACATATTTGGCATTGCAGAGAGAGCAAGACTTTTTGAAGAGAATACGGTTTATTTATGTTCAGGTAATTATTATCAATATGAATATATTGAATTGCTAGAACAACTTTATGATTTTGACGATTCTCTTCGAATCACAAATCTACTTCACAAAACTATTGAATTACAAACATCCAATTTTTATGAGGGAGTAACACATTTTTTGGCGATTACTTTAAGTAGTCAACTTATAGCGAGTTCGTTTATTTCTCAATTGGATAAAGATATTTCAGAAAAGATTGATCTAATTAAACTCTCAAATTATCATTCATATCATCTAGAAGATGAATTTATCCAAGGAATAAATGATGGAGATCGTGTGATTGTAATTTGTGATGTAATATCCACTGGTTATCTTATAACATCATTAAAAGAAAAGATCGCATCAAAAGGGGCTAAACTAAATGGTGTAATATCAGTTTTTGATACTAGAAGTAAGGCCAACAAAGGAAGTATCAAAATATTTTATGAGGAGGATATCCCTACTATCTCTCTGAAAAATATTCCAATAGATAAGTACAGAAGGAATGAGATTGCTAATATTTCAAAGAAAAAAATCATTCGAATAAATCCTGTTACAAATACTCAAATAACATTAGAGGAAAATAAAAGCGAATTACAAGAAACAGTGTTATTAAATGAAAGTGATTTTCTTTCAATAATTGACTTTCCTAAAGATTATATAAAAATAGGATATTTCAAATACAACAAACTGTTTCACCCATACTTCTTTGAAACACATAAATTGTTTTCAAGTCCTAATGGAACAAAACTTTTAAAAACACTTATTGGTAAAATTAAATCAAGGATTAAGCTAAATTTTGATTTTATATTCTTTCCCATTTTTTCTGGAGCTGAAGTTGTTAATAGCAGCCTATACAAAATTGAAGTTTTTAATAACCATAATATTGAAATTATCCCTTTAGCCAGATTCAATACACCTGTCGGGTGGAGATTTACTTTCCCACCTAAATTTCTTAATTCTAAAACGATTAACTCCGATATTTTGATTTTGGATGATGGATCTTGCACGGGAGCAACAATTATCCAAATGATAGGTGAAGTATCTTTTCTTGATGTTAACTCGATTACCCTACTCTCCGTTATTGGTCGTACAGATGATTATTTAAGAGAATTTTACTCTAGAATTAAAATGGTAAAGGTAAAACACCTTTCAGACGATTTGTCTACATTATTTGCAACCAAGACTAAGAAACATGATGATAACAAAGTACCTTTAGATATCTTCTTTGGTTCACAATGGCATATTCCGACTTATTCAATAGGTTCTGATTTCCCTTTTTTAAATGAACAAAAGCAACTAAATTATCTATTAAATTTAGACAACCTTCCTAGTGTACTAAGTAAATATGTCAATAGAAGATTAAAAAAACTATTGTTAACTAACACAGTAGACGGTGACAACTTAAACTATATTCCAACGGATTCAACAAATAAAATACCCATTATTGATTTGTTATTGACAAGAAATCAACTTGGTAAAATAAATGGATATAGATTTTATAAGGATTATTTCGATGCATTTAATGATTATGTCAATGATTTTTATAACAAATCAGATAATGATAGTATTCTAAAACAAACAGAATTATACTTAAGTGTATTATTACATGAGCCATATATAATTCAGTCTATTCAAGATTTTCTACCCGATGTCTTCGAAATACTTTTAACAATTACACAGACAATAATCACAAATTATGATAATTCAGAAAAACCAAATTTTAGTAGTTTGAATTTAAATTGGGAAAGGGCTAGTCTAGTTTCTATTTATCTTAACCTGAGAAAAAATAAGGTTAGAGAAGTATTATCATCAGAAAACTTGAATAGTTTATTGTCATTCATCTCACAAGATAAAACTTCTAATTCTTCAAGAATCTTTCTAATGTATATATTGAATTATGTTCCAATGTCAAAAGCAGAGTTAGCTAAACAAGAAGATGGGATATTTTGTCTTAAAGAAATTACAAATTATATTAATAAAGAAAATATTAAAATTGGACATAAGGTTTATTCAAACTTGAAACTTTTTAAATCATTTTTAAATACGATTCCATATTTAGATAGGGATCTTGTAAGTAAAAGAGCTTGTCTTGATAAAATGGTTCAATTCTTTAACGAGGAAAAAAGTATTCGAACCCATGATTCCATTGAAAGGCAACTTGGAATAATAAAAACTCAAAGTAATTTAATTCCACTATCTGAGGATTTGTTTGCCAATGAAAGTAAAGTAAATGAAATAAAAGAAGCTTGGAAAATTATTTCCTCAAGAATGGAACAATTTCAAAGGTATTCAAGTAGATTGATTGGCTTTTTTGAGGTTTATAAAAATGGAATTATTAATCAGGATTTATTTCATTCAGACAGCAATCTTTTAAAGATTAATAAAGATATTTCAGAAATAATTGAAAACGATAAAATAGTTGATAATTGGTCAATAATACACAAGCATACTAAAAACAAACTACTTCCAAATTTTTTCTCGGAAAAAGCATTTATTTATAAATTATTCTTGAATTTTGATACGCAAGAGGTAGTTTCTTTATGGAATGACGTAATGAATGATAGAATTAAAAAGATGAAAGTGGAAAACACAAAAGCTGAGATAAAGAAAATAAATAGCTTAACAATAAGTTTTCCATTATTATATCTTAAAGAGGTTGTATTTTCTGAGATTCGAAAAAATTTCAGATACTCTGATATAAATAAACCTATTAATATAAAATGGTTAGTAAATGATAATAAATTAGAACTTCAGATAAAAAACGATTTAGGAGAAGGAGGCAAAAAGGGGGGCAACAATGGTTTCCAAAATTTTGACTTGTTGACTAGGATTTTAGATTTCGAATTCTTTGAGCCGAGAATTGAAGATGGTAAATTTATTCAAAAGTATAAATTTAAAATAAAATAAAATGGCAAAAAAATATCCTATAACGCTTCTCTTTATAGATGAAAAAGAGAATCACAATAATGCATTACGTCAAATTGGAGCTGAGCAGTTTCAAGGTGTTGAATGTTTTGAGACCTATCAGGAGTTTGAAAATTTTATGGAAAACCCCAAAAATAAGGATCTGTCAGTTCTGCTATTTATCCATGTGTTTCGCCTAGAAGATTACAAAGGCTATAAGCATGATGCATCTTGGAAAATAATCAAAAGGGAATATCCAAGTTTAGAAATTCATTGGATAACAAG
This sequence comes from Bacteroidales bacterium, assembly GCA_028686735.1. GTDB lineage: Bacteria > Bacteroidota > Bacteroidia > Bacteroidales > ML635J-15 > Bact-19. The sequence continues at coordinate 19,024 of JAQUBO010000020.1, read as the reverse complement.
TGATAAACCTGGTGCAACATCAGATGCAATAAACCAACAGCACAATACTTTTAAGTATGATGATATTCCTGAGTATATTGATTCCAAAGTTTTAATGTCAATAGAAGTGTCTAGCACCAAACAAAATCACTCTCAACCAACTTCAAAACACAAGGAAACTGGTTCAACTATTTCGCCACATAGTACTTCTAAAAATATTCCAAAAGATATTGATTTTGGTATAATTACGGCACTTTATGAACATGAATTTGAAGAGGTAAAAAAACTCATAAACTGGGAAACATCGTATCGGACAAAAACTAAGGCTTTCAGGATAGGGAGAATGAAGGACAATCAAGAAATTAAAGTTGTAGCTGCTATTCCTGCAAAAACGGGAATGGTTGACTCTGCGATAATTGCTACCCAAATACTTGAGCTTTTCAAACCAAAATTTTTGTTAATGTCCGGTGTTTGTGGTGGAAAAAAAACTCTAGGTTTTGGAGATATTGTGCTAGCCTCAAAGGTTTTTACCTTTCAAAAAGGAAAAATATCTGAACTGCTTGATGATGAAGGGCATCCTATAAAACTATATAATAGAAGAAAAAAGGAATTAGATATTTCTCATATTTATGATAAAAATGGAAATCAGGTTGAAGTACAGATTGAAAATTTTGAAGTTGAGGAAGAATCAATTGAAATTGACCCTTTAGTTAAGGATGATGTAGACGACTTTATCAAATCTATTAAAGATAAAATTAATGAACCTTACAAACTTGATGAGCAAAAAATAGATATACATTTTGAACCTATGGCTTGTAGTACGATGGTGATAAATAAAGATGGGTATTTTGAAGACAAAATAAAGGTTATTGAACGCAAAACCGTTGCTGTTGAGATGGAAAGTTTTGGTGTAGCAAGAGCTTGCAAATTTGCAAATAATGGAGAAACAAAGTTTTTAATATTTAAATCTGTTATGGACAATATGACTAAAAAGGATGATAAAGCTAAAGAACTTGCGGCATACACAAGTGCTCAATTTTTAAAATATTTGATAATAGACAATGTGCTATTACAAGAATGATCCACTCAAACAGCCAAGCACATTTGCAATTCGCACAAGCCAACGCTAAAACCAAAAATTGCAATAGAGCTTATCTGCCTGCCAACGCTTTTTTGCCGACCCGAAAAAACAAAATCAGGACAGTGCTAAATTGAAAATGAATGATAGAAATGAAGAAAGCCCAGCAGGTAATAAACAGTAATATGAGCGGTGCGCAGCACCAAGCGAGTATTACAGGTTGAACTACACCGCCTCCTGCCATCTGATATTTTGGTTTTTAAATTTGTATGTGTTTTGCGAGGGTTTTGTGTTGGATTGGCTTAGAAAATTCCGTTTTGATGCTTACTGTAATTCTGATAAAAGAAGATTTGGAATATTGTTACCTAACCCGCATTATTCATGCGATTAGCTTTGTGTAGATACAAGGCGCCTAACTTTGCAGTTATACAAATGTATTACAATAAGTTAGCAACGCAGTAGATGCACAAAGACAATCGCAAGCAGTACCAAAATTTGGGTGCATTAATGACTTTTGATAAACAATATAAGTGTTTGACAATCTGACATTTACTTACATATTTTACAAAAAGCGGTGAATAATGCGGGCTAAGCAGGTAAAACGGATTAAAGAATTTATGAAGTGAAATATGTTAAGGTTTATTTTATATTTCAATTTGTTTTTTCTATATTTACAATCGTAAAATGATTAAGTGTGTATATAAGCTAGTTAGCGGTTATTGGAAAAAACAAAGTGCCACATTGAAAATAAAAATAAACTATCTTTGCAAAAAAGATTCTTTAAATGAGCAATATCGAACAATATAATCAATCTGACTTTTACAATAAAATAGCGATCTTACTGAAAGAAGCACGAAAAAGTGTTGTTCAGACAGTCAACAAAACAATGGTTTACACCTATTTCGAAATAGGACGAATGATTGTTGAAGAGGAGCAAAATGGAAGTAAACGTGCAGAGTATGGAAAACAAATCTTGAAAGAATTGTCAAAACGGCTGAATAATGAGTTTGAGAAAGGTTTTTCTCAAAGAAATCTTGAACAAATGAGACAATTCTATTTGACATACTCAAAAACGCAAACACTGTCTGCGGAATTCAATTTAAGCTGGTCTCATTATTTAAAGTTGATGAGAATTGACAATGTGGATGAAAGACGATATTATCAAATAGAAGCATACGAAAACAATTGGAGTTTGAGAGAATTGCAACGTCAATTTGATAGTGCTCTATATGAAAGATTAGTTCTGAGTCGAGATAAGAATACGGTAAAAGAATTGTCAGAAAAAGGACAAATTATTGAAAATCCAAAAGATAGCATAAAAGATCCTTATGTTTTAGAGTTTATTGGAATCCCTGAAAACAGCAAATATTCTGAAACTGAATTAGAACAAAAAATAATTGATAAACTTGAACACTTTTTACTCGAATTAGGGAAAGGCTATGCCTTTATTGGCAGACAAGTTCGTTTTACATTTGATGAAAAACATTTTCGAGTTGATTTAGTTTTTTATAATCGATTATTGCAATGTTTTGTATTAATAGACTTAAAGATAGGTGAAATTAATCATCAAGATTTAGGGCAAATGCAAATGTATGTGAATTATTATGACCGTTTTGTAAAACTTAACACTGAAAACAAGACAATTGGGATTGTTTTGTGCAAAGATAAGAATGACACAGTTGTTGAAATAACTTTACCTGAAAATAACGAACAGATTTTTGCAAGTAAGTATCAAACCGTTTTACCAAGCAAAAAAGAATTAAAACAATTGATTGAAAATAGAGAGAATGAATAACCAACAAACCGCTAACAACAGCTATATACCATGCGGAGTATCATGCGGGTAATTCTGGCAGTCACATTTCCGTGCACCGCCAAATTTTTTAATTTGGCTTTTACGCTAAAAATTTAAAATCAAAATTCAAAAAATCTGGCTCAGTGGGAACTTTTACGAAGGAATCGCAATTCCTTTTCCGCACAGTACATAGCTGCAACCGCCGCTGAACTACACCGCCTCCTACTATCTGATATTTGGTTTTTTAAATTTGCATGTGTTTTGCGAGGGTTTTGTGTTGGATTAGCTTAGAAAACTCTGCTTTGATGCTTACTGTAATTTTGATAAAAGAAGATTAAGAATATGGTTGCCTAAGCAGGTGAAACGGATTAAGGATTTTATGAAGTGAAATATGTTTAGGTTTATTCTATATCTCAACTTATTTTTTTCTATATTTACAATCGTAAAATGATTAAATAATAAATGTATGGGTGAATTATTAATAGTTTATTGGGATTTCGGGAAATATTATATGAATTAATAATACATATATGATTGTTACAGGCCATTTAACATTCCAGCTCAATATCGTACCAAATAAGCTCATATCGTATCATTATTATCGAATAATTATCGTATAATAGCGAATCATATCGTATCAAATCAATAAATTATTTTATTTTTGTGTCATGGAAAATAACGTACATACCTTTAAACTAAATATTGATTGGAAACTTATCAACCAGATAAGTCAAATTGATAGATTTGATGCATCTTGGACTTTAATCGAAAAAAAAGAAGGACAAAGCTTAAAGCAATTAAAAACAATTGCGACTGTTAGAAGTGTCGGGGCGTCAACAAGAATAGAAGGCTCAAAAATGTCTAATGAAGAAGTTGAAGTATTACTTAAAGAAATTGACATCACAAAAATTGTAGATAGAGATTCTCAGGAAGTAGTTGGTTATTTTGAAACTTTAGATACAATATCTGAATCTTCTGAAAACATCCCAATCTCAGAAAATAGCTTAAAAAATTTACATAACATTTTACTAAGACACAGTAAAAAGGACGAGTGGCACAAAGGTGATTATAAACAGCACAGTAATGTTGTAGAAGTAACCTTACCAAACGGAACACATCAAGTAATATTTCAAACAACAGAAGCAGGATTTCCAACTCAAGATGCTATGAGGCAATTAATAAGTTGGTATAATAACGATAAAGAAACTCATCCATTGGTAAAATGCGCTCTATTTACTTACGAATTTGTAAGCATCCACCCATTTCAAGATGGAAATGGTAGATTAAGCAGATTACTATCTACACTACTCCTACTAAAAAATGGGTATAAATGGATTCAGTATGTGAGTTTTGAACACGAAATAGAAAGTAGGAAAACTGAATATTATAGAGTATTAAGGAGCTGTCAAGCAAATAGACCAAATGAAAATGTAACAGAATGGGTTCAATTCTTTTTTAATGCTCTCAGAGATATCCAAAAACAATTAATGAAGAAGCTTGAAAGCAAAGGAGTTGAAACTAGGTTATCGCCACGCGAAAAATCGATTTTGACATTTATTGAAAATAATGCGGGATGCAAATCTGGCGACATAGCTAAACGACTTGGTATTCCAAGTCCGACAGTCAAGAGGATTTTACCAGAACTGATAAAACAAAACTTAATTGAAAAATTTGGAACGGGACCAGGAACTAATTATTCGATAAAATAAAAACTGCCACTAATAAACAATAATATAATCTGTGCGCAGCACCAAGCGAGGATTACAGGTTGAACTACACCGCCTCCTGCCATCTGATATTTGGGTTTTTTAATTTCTATGTATTTTGCAAGGGTTTTGTGTTGGATTGGTTTAGAAAATTCTGTTTTTATGCTTAGTGTAATTTTGATAAAAGAAGATTAAGAATATTGTTGCCTAAGCAGGTGAAAGGATTAGAGAATTTGTGAAGTAAAATATGTTAAGGTTTGTTTTATATTTCAATTTGTTTTTTCTATATTTACAATTGGAAAATGATTAAGTGTATATATAAGCTAGTTATAGCCAATGGTAAAAAAGCTCACCACATGAAATTTAACTGAATGTAAATAATTTTATTTTATATATTTACCAACAAATTTTAACCTTAAAATTAATCAAAATGAAACAAACACTATTCTTAATTGGAATTCTATTTTCCACCCTAGTTTTTACACAAAATCAAAAGTCTATTTTTACAAACAATGAAAACAACTTGTTAAAAAATAACAGATTTGATAAAAACGCAACTCATAAACTAGATAGTTTAATAATAAGTGAACATTACAATTCTGATGATGTTTGGGAAACTAAAACGATTCAAAGATACACTTATAATTCAGATGGAACAATTGCGTCAAGCGAACAATTTGACAACAATCTAGAAGAAGGAACGTCTGGATACACTTTAAAACATGAATATACATATAATTCAAATGGAAATTTAACAATGGATTTGGAGTATTACTGGGATGATGAAACAGAAGAATGGAAACAGGGCTCAAAAGAAGAATTCACATATGACATTAATTACAACTTACTTTCTAAAATTTCTAGTTCATTTGTAAATTCAACCAGCACTTGGAAATACACAGATAAAAGAGAATATGAATATAATACAAATAATCAAGTAATTACTAGTGCATATTCTTACTGGCCATATAATGGTAGCGAATGGTTATACTCTAGTAAATCTGAAACTATTTACGATGATGATGACAAAATCAGCTCAATAGTGAATTATCATTGGGATTCGGAATCTTCAATTTGGAACACCTCTTCCACTCAAATCTACAATTATGATGAGAATGAGATATTAATTTCTACTATCAGCCAAAACTGGTCAATAGATTTAAATGATTGGTCAAACCAATATAAAATGGAATATACATACGATATAAATCAAAACATACTACAAAGATTAATGTTTCAGTGGGACGACGGTACAGACTTATGGTTAAATTACCATAAATATGAATATAACTATGATTCTAATGGAGATTTTGTTTTTCAAAGTTCATGTTCTTGGAATAATTCCACTAGTACCTGGAATTCACCATATAAGTCAGTTTACTCTTATGATGAAACACTTCTTGCATCAGAATCTCTGTTTTATCTACCAGTAATCGATGAATTCTTTGATTTTCAATACTTTCAAGAAGTGAGTGCTCCTCTTGAGTATATATATTATAATTACTATGAAGATGATTGGCATGAAGCCGAAAAAGGTGAATGTTTCTACTCAGAAATAACCTCTGGTATTTCCAACAATTTAGAATTATTAAATGATTTAACCCTCTATCCAAATCCAAGTAATGGAATAATAAACATTTCTTGTTCAAGCATTGAAAAAAATCATGACATTGCTATCTATAACATATCTGGTAAAATAATTAAAGCATATAATCTATCTGACAATATTCAACTTGATTTATCAGATTATTCAAACGGTCAATATTTTATAAAGTACAATAATGGTGTAAAAACAAGTATTGTTCCTTTTATAATTTCAAAATAAACTGTATAAAACCACAGGCTATAACAGCACCTATATGTAATGCGGGGCGCGTCGCAACTTGGAAGTGAGTCGCTTTTCCGTTTACCGCCAAATCTTTTGATTTGGTTTTAGCTTAAAAATATAAAAACAAAATCAAAAGCTTTGGCTCAGTGCGAACTTTTATAAGGATATTACTATCATTCTCCCGCACTCCACATAGCTGCAACCGTTATGGTCAATCCCCTTTCGACCAAAATGTCGATGAATATTTTCGCTAACGATAGGGTAAATTGAAAAAAAAGTGAATACAATTTGAAAACCATTAAACAACTATAAATCAAACAATTAACTTACGGTTCGTTGGAATAATAAAGAAAAGAGCAGATCTATAAACTTTTCTTGTATTTGATGCTATTATGGTGTATCCTTGCACCAAACAATAATTATTATGACTAGACAAAGTATTTCATTTACGGAACCAAATGACGAATGGTTAAAAACTCAAGTTGAGAGTAAAGAATATTCAAGTAAAAGCGAACTAGTAAATGATTTAGTGCGACAAGCGAGAAATCAACAATGTCAAATAGACTGGTTAAAGGCTAAACTAGAATGGGCAGAAAATAGTGGATTTACAAACGAAAGTAAAGAGCAAATATTACTAAATTCTAAGGCTTTATTGAATGAATAAATATAAATTAAGCAATCTAGCCAAAGAAGACTTAATCAGAATTCATCATTACGGAATTAAAAAATTTGTAGAAACACAAGCTGATAAATATTTTGAATCATTTTTTAAGTATTTTGATATTATAGCTCAGAGACCTTTCTCCTTTGAAGCAGTTGATTACATAAAAATAGGATATCGACCTTGTGTTTGTGGCTCAGATAGTATCTACTACAAAGTTAATAATGATATTATTGAGATTATGGCTATTGTTGGAAGACAAGACTTGAATAATATTATCAGTGTCTAAAAATACAGCCTGTAAACGAGTAGTCCACCCCGCCAAATAAACTGACAGGGATGCCTCTCACACCACCTACGAGTCTCATATACATCAGCTCTTTAGTTTATGAAAATAGCGAATGTTTGTGAACATAATAAGCAATTCTTTGATAAACACTAAAAAAAGACACATATCCTCTTTTGTAAAGACGATTTAAAGTGATGGGAGTAATAAGAATAGGACTTTACTCATAAAATTAATTGATTTTTAATGGTATTCGTGAGGGCTTCGCCGTTGAGCAACCACCCAACCGCCCATTATTCACAATATTAATATTTTATGTGGTGTTCATAAATCACTTCGTTTATTTCTTGTTCTGCTCCAAGCATAAGCAATATCAAGCTTAGCACCAAGACGAATAAGATTTTTATTTTTCATACAAAAGAGAAGAAAACAAAGAAAAACTAATTAAAATAATCGAAACACATAAAAAAATCCTTTTTTATTTGTTTTATTTTATATATTTGATGAATAGTAATCAAAAATCGTACATTCATACCATTTTTGGGCTTAGATATAAGATTTTTGCATATAGATAAAAACGTTGGGCACAATACGAACAAAGCCAAAGTGTTATTCATATTTTGTACCTTTACCAAATGAATTTGACAATAAATTATCGACAAAATATATGACTAAAATAAATCCAGGATTATGGGGAATAAAGCACTCGAATAGAGATTTTACCAATAAAAGAACTTGGGGAAAGAATCAGTTCAATTCTTCTTTTCCAACTTCACTTTCAGCCTATTTGGACAAAAAGGGATTTAAAAATATTTACTTAACTTTAAACAAAGACTTAAAAGTTGTTCATCAAAAAATATCTACCTCTGATTTTTTTGGACTTGCTCCGCTATCAGATGATTTGTTCTATTCATTTGAATCAGCTTATACACCATATGAACAACTTTTAGTAGGACATCTTCCAAGAGTTGACTTGGTAACGCAAAGAAAAAGTAGCGGACAAGCTCTCAAACCGATAGAAATAAAGCTGACTGTATTACCTGATAATACAACCTGTGAACTTTCAGAAGATAAGTACGGAACTGAGATTGTAATAAGACCCGATACAATAGTGTATCTTGCTTGTAGTATCGCCTTCAATTTTAGAGATAAGCTTGACGAGTTAAGCTCGCATTTTTCATCTGACTTTGAGAAAATAAACGATTGGACTGAAGGAACAGATGTTTGGGCATATTTACCTCAAATACTTGAAACGATTGATGCCATTACTCTGTCAATACTTGACAAGCAAGAGCCAATTTTAATGCAACCAATATGGAAAACACAAGGAAAATCTCCCGCACTTGCTGAGAATTGCTTAGATGTTTTTGTTTGGTCGAACTTTGCATGTACACAACTTTTTCTTGATGTTGCAAGGAGTGAGCTATCAACAAACAATAGAATCACTCGTCAAATAAGGACAATAATATGGTTGTTTAAAATGCTTTATGACTTTTCACTTAATGGGCAGTTTAATCACGCACAAATAATTGATGCTCTTTCGTATAACACAAAAAACGACAAAGCTTTTGCTGTAAGCGGTATGGTCACACATCCGTATATGAACTGTCATGAATTAAATAATCCAAGAATTACCAAAGAAGAAATCAAAAATATAATTTTGGGTGGCGGTCAGAACCTTTTAAGCCCAGAAAGAAGATTAGACGCTATTATATTTAACTCACCAGAACTTTTTGAATAATGAATAAAAATAAAATTAGAACGGTTGATTTGTTCTCAGGCTGTGGAGGCATGTCGTTAGGTTTTCAAAATGCAGGTTTTGAAATAGCTGCAGCATTTGATAATTGGCAACCTGCGCTTGAAGTCTACAGAGACAACTTCGACCATCCAATATATAATTTCGATTTGGGGAATGAAGAAAGCAAGGAATTTATTAAGGAGCTCAATCCAAACTTAATCATTGGTGGTCCGCCTTGTCAAGACTTTTCAAGTGCAGGGAAAAGAGATGATACTCTCGGAAGAGCTGATTTGACAATTTCATATGCTGAAATTGTGAGAATAGTGAAGCCGAAATATTTCGTAATGGAAAATGTTGAACGAATTAAAAAAAGCAAAATATTAAAAGAAGCAATCAAGATTCTTAAAAGTGCAGGGTACGGAATAAGTATGGAAGTTCTTGATGCGAGTTATTGTGGTGTTCCGCAAGCGAGAAAACGCTTTTTTATGGTAGGTAGTTTAGGCGAAAATGATGACTTTCTTTTACCCTACTTTTCAAAGAATCTTTCGAAGGAACAAATGACAATTTTTGATTATCTCGGTGATTCACTCGGTGTTGAACACTATTATCGTCATCCAAGAAGTTACAAAAGAAGGGGAGTTTTTAGTATTCACGAACCAAGTCCAACAATAAGGGGAGTTAATAGACCCATACCGAGTGGTTACCCAGGACACAAAGGAGATACTGCAGATGTATCAGATAATGTAAGACCATTAACAATAATAGAAAGAAGTTATATTCAAACTTTTCCGAAGGACTTCATTCTTAATGGCTCGAAGACAAATCTTGAACAGATTATTCGCAACGCTGTACCTGTACAACTTGGTGAATTTGTTGCTCGTGCTTTAAACGAGTACATAAAAGATAAAAAAGAAAATAAGGTAAAACACAATGGACAACTGAGATTTGCAATGGAACCTGAAATAAAGTATGAAAGTACTATGCCCAATCGAGTAAACTGCCGATAAGCAAAAAATCCTATCGAAAAGTCTCACACCACCTACGAGTCTCATATACATCAGCTCTTTAGTTTATGAAAATAGCGAATGTTTGTGAACATAATAAGCAATTCTTTGATAAACACTAAAAAAAGGCACATCCCCTCTTTGTAAAGACGATTTAAAGTGATGGGAGTGATAAGAATAGGACTTTACTCAGACAATTAATTGATTTTTAATGGTACTGTTACTGCAATTCCATTTTTTCGATAAACATATTTGGAATGCTTTTTGATAGTCAACAACAAAAGTTCTTATATAAATATTAAATTAATAATTATATTTTAAAACATTAAGTTATAACTAAAAACTAGATACTATGAAAAATTTACTTACACTATTATTTTTAATTACTGCCTCCTACTTATTTGGTCAAACAAACGACATTGTTGTTTTTTCTGAGAGTGGCGAGAGTTTTACTCTTTTTGTAAATAGTATTAAACAAAACGAAGTCCCCAGAGCCAATGTTAAGGCAAAAGATTTGAAAGGTGAGAATTTTGTACTAAGAGTTGAGTTTGAGAATACATCAATTCCAATAATGACAAAAAACATTTGGACAGAAAGTAAAGGGATAGAGCTAACTGCAAATATTAAGAAAAATAAAAAAGGAAAGTATGTACTTAGGTATATGGGTGAGACCCCTAAGAATGCTGATACAGACCAGTATTCAGAAGAGGCATATATTGTTTATGAAGATCCAGCATCAAATAATTCTCAAAACGATATTGTAGAGTTAAATAATAATGCAAACACCGAAACCACAAGCACCACAACAATAGTTACTACCGAACAAGTTATCGATGGCAATCATAATTCTAATTCTGGAACATCCTTAAGTATAAATGTGAATGAGAGTGAATTATCTGTTACATCTGGTACATCTGGCACCACCAAAACGCCTGCAAGTGTTGATTTATCTGCTAATGAGAATGGGATGAACATATCTACTGAACTTGGTGGAGAAAGTGTTAATGTTAGTTTTAATATTAATGATGCAAACGTACACGCAAATGAAAATGCTAGCACTACAACAACCACCACTACCACTACCACCATAACAAGTAGCTCAAACTTTGAAACAAACGATATTGCTATTGCCGAAGAAGTTGAAAGTAATCATATTGTTGTTAATTCGCGATGCTCTTATCCCATGTCTTCAAATGAATTTGAGGAGGCAATTCAAAGTGTTAAATCTAAAAGCTTTGAAGACAGTAAACTTACTACTGCAAAACAAATTTGCAAATCTAACTGTATGACCGCCGAACAAGTACGAGATATGAATAAAACATTCAGTTTTGAAGACACAAAACTAGATTTTGCAAAATACGCTTATGATTTTGTTTATGACACATCAAAATACTATAAAGTAAACGACTCATTCGAATTTGAAATGACAATTGATGAGCTAGATGAGTTTTTAGAAAACAAATAGTTTATTTTTTACAAATGGACAGCCTCATCATGAGCATCAGCTGCTGCTTCCATAATTGCCTCTGATAAACTTGGATGTGGATGAATTGTCTTAATTAAATCTATGGCTTTCCCTTTAAGTTTTTTGAGTACTACCATTTCGGCGATCATTTCAGTTACATTATCTCCAATAAAATGAGCCCCTATAAGTTCATCAGATTTCTCATCGAAAATAAGTTTTATAAAACCGTCTTTATTTCCCGCTGCCGCAGCTTTTCCTGAAGCTATAAATGGGAATTTTCCTACTTTGTATTGTATTTCCTTTTCTTTAGCTTCTTGTTCGGTAATTCCAACAGATGCAATTTCGGGTACGCAATAAACACAAGAAGGAATGTTTGTATAATCGATAGTAGGTGTATCCATTCCAACAATATTCTCAACACATGTAATGGCCTCAGCCGATGCCACATGAGCAAGAGCAGGTCCATGTATTATATCACCAATTGCATAAATCCCATCAATATTAGTTTTATAATACTCATCGACTTTAATTTTATTTTTTTCAATTTGAATATTTAACTCTTCAAGGCCTATGTTTTCGATATTTGGCACTACCCCAACAGCCGACAACACAACTTCGCTTGTAATACTACTTTCGCCTTTTTTATTAGAATAACTTACAATGCAATCATCACCAAACACATCAACATTTTGCACTTCAGTACTTGTCATAATCTTAATCCCTGCTTTTTTCAATGATCTAGCAAGCTGCTTAGACACCTCAAGATCTTCAAGCGGCACAATTGTAGGGAGGAATTCAATAATAGTTACTTCGGTTCCCATACTCGCATAAAAAAACGCAAGTTCTGTACCAATGGCTCCCGATCCAATAACTGTCATACTTTTAGGGAGTTTTTCTAAAGCAAGAGCCTCTCTATATCCTATAATCTTCTTACCGTCTTGCTTTACTCCTGATAATTCTTTTGATCTTGCCCCAGTTGCAATAATTATGTGTTTTGCACTTAGGATTTTTTCATTTTTATCTTCATCTATAACCGACAGTTGATTTTTGTTAATCAGTTTTCCAAAACCTCGAACAACAGTAATTTTATTTTTCTTAAAAAGGAATTCGATACCTTTACTCATATTCGATGCAACAAGTCTGCTACGTTCTATCACAGCTTTAAAGTCTGGATTAACATCAGCACTTACATCAATTCCATATTTATCTGCATTCTTAATATAATTATATACCTGTGCACTTTTCAACAATGCTTTTGTTGGTATGCACCCCCAGTTTAAACACACACCACCCAATTCGGTTTTTTCGATTACAGCCACGTTTAAACCATTTTGGGCAGCTCTTATTGCTGCTACATATCCACCTGGTCCACTTCCAAGTACAACTAAATCAAAATTCATCTATATATAATTTTTACATTAATAATTTACATAAATAAACAATTATTCTCACATTAAACAATTATTAATGAAAATTTGTTTATATTTACATACTAATTAAGAACAAACTTAATAAATAAATAAATAAATATAGACAATTAAACTTAAAAAAATGGAAAAATGTATTTTAGTTCCTTTTGATTTTAGTAATGAAGCAAACTTTGCTCTGGATCATGCTTTTGAACTTGGAAAGATTGCAAAATTCCCTATTCACTTATTGTATGTAGTTAATAATGAGAAGCAAATAGAAGAATGGCAAGTAGAATTACATAAGATTGCGGCTACCTTCTCTAAAAAAAACGACTACCCTGTTAAAGCCGTTGTAAAAGCGGGAAATCTTTTTGAAACTATATATGAGTATGGGATAGAAGCCAATGCATATCTTGCAATAATGGGCACACATGGTCTAAAAACGATAAATAAAGCGATGAAAATCATCAAGAAATTCGTTAAGATACCATTTATTTTAGTTCAAAAACCTATACATTTTGGAGAGTACGATAAAATATGTGTACCAATTTATGGTGATAAAAAAATGAGGGCAAAATTTTTGTGGGTTAAATACCTAAATACTTTGTTCGAGAGTACAGTTTACATTGTTTATCCTGAAACGTCCGACAAAGGAAAAAAGGAGGCAATAAACAACAACATTATGTTTGCCACTTCAATTTTTGAAAGAGATGCCATAGACTTTGAGCTTAAAGCCTTGCCTGAGATAAACTTTGCTGATCAATTATATGACTATATGAGTAACATAGAGCCTGATGTGGTTTTATTTATGACAGATAAATATAAGAAGACCATATTAGAAATAAACACTGCAAGGAATGTTTTATTAAGTAAAGAGATACCAATTATGTGTGTTAATCCACGTACTGATATTGTAAAACTCGGCGGTTTTGGATAGAAATCAAAAGAGATTAAGTTTGTACTAGTTTACAATAAATTAATTGCAAGTAAAAAAACACTCTTCTTCGTTATAATTTTTCTTTCTATGTCTTTAATAATATAGAGAGTATAAATGTTTGCGTATTATCAATAATAAATTTTTATAAAAGAATTTTTTTTATTATTTTTGAAGGGTTTGTTTTTAACTTATTAACTAAGAAAATAACAATAAATAATAATCTATTAAAACATTAATTAAGATGACAAAAGTTAAAAGAGTTTATACCTTTGGGAACAAGCAAGCTGAAGGTGACACATCAATGAAGAACTTATTGGGTGGGAAAGGTGCTAATCTTGCCGAGATGAATTTGATTGGTGTTCCAGTACCTCCTGGATTCACTATTACAACTGATGTTTGTACCGAATACAACAAATTAGGCAGAGAGCAAGTTGTTGAGTTACTCAATGATGAAGTAAAAAAAGCTGTTTTATTTTTAGAAGAAACGATGAATGCAAAGTTTGGAGCTAAAGGAGATGATTTTCCTTTATTACTTTCGGTGCGTTCGGGAGCAAGAGTATCTATGCCAGGTATGATGGATACTGTTTTAAACTTAGGATTAAATGATGAGACCGTTAAGTTAATTGCTCAAAAATCAGGCAACGATAAATTTGCTTATGACTCATATCGTAGATTTATTCAAATGTATGGTGGTGTAGTTATGGGAGTTGAAGCAGAAGAAAACAGTCATGATCCATTTGAATTAGTTCTTGATGAAATAAAAGAAACTAAAGGCTATGCATCTGATACAGAATTAACAGTTGAAGAATTGCAAGAAGTAGTTAAAAAGTTTAAGATTGTTGTTCGCGAACAAACTGGTCAAGACTTTCCAACTAATCCATGGGATCAACTTTGGGGTGGAATATGTGCAGTATTTGATTCTTGGAATACTGAACGTGCTATTCTGTACAGAAGAATGGAGCAAATACCAGGTGAGTGGGGAACAGCTGTAAACGTACAAGCTATGGTTTATGGTAACATGGGCGACAATTCTGCAACAGGGGTTGCATTTACTCGTGATGCCGCTACTGGAGAAAACATATTTAATGGTGAATATCTTATTAATGCACAAGGTGAGGACGTTGTATCCGGAGTACGAACTCCACAAGAAATAACTCTTGAAGGATCTAAACTATGGGCTGAACGAGCAGGAGTTTCTGAAAACGAACGAGCTGCAAAATTCCCTTCTCTCGAAGAGACAATGCCTAAAGCCTATAAAGAGCTTTTTGAAGTACAAAAAAAGCTAGACACCCATTACTCTGATATGCAAGATCTTGAGTTTACAATCCAAGATGGTAAATTATGGATGCTTCAAACTCGTAACGGAAAACGAACAGGTGCAGCAATGGTAAGAATGGCAATTGAAATGCTCGAAGATGGTACTATAGACGAAAAAACTGCACTTTTACGTTGTGATCCTAATAGACTTGATGAGTTATTACATCCAGTATTTAGTGCCGAAGGTATTGCTGCGGCAAAAGTTCTATCAAAAGGACTACCAGCTTCGCCTGGTGCTGCCACTGGTAAAGTGGTTTTCTCTGCCGACAAAGCTGCAGAATTAGTAACTAAAGACCCTACAGAAAGAATTATTCTTGTACGCCGTGAAACATCTCCCGAAGACCTAAAAGGCATGTATGTTGCACAAGGTATTCTTACCGAAAGAGGTGGAATGACTTCTCATGCAGCAGTTGTTGCTCGTGGTATGGGTAAATGTTGTGTTTCAAGCGCTGCTGGAATCAGAGTTACACACAATGCCCTAGCAATTAAAGATAAAAAATACGTTGAAGGAGATTGGATTTCACTTAATGGTACAACAGGGGAAGTTTACGAAGGTCAAGTACCTACGATTACTCCTTCTTTATCAGGATATTTTGGTAAACTTATGGAGATTGCCGAGAAACACACTCGCATGAACGTAAGAACCAACGCTGATACTCCACACGATGCTAAAACTGCTTATAAATTTGGTGCAACAGGAATTGGTCTATGTCGTACCGAGCACATGTTTTTTGAGGGTGAAAGAATTCTTGCTGTCAGAGAAATGATATTAGCTGAAGATGAAGAAGGACGTAAAACCGCTCTTAATAAACTTTTGCCAATCCAAAGAGACGATTTTGAAGGTATCCTTGAAGCAATGGACGGATATGGCGTAACTATTCGATTGTTAGACCCACCACTTCATGAATTTACTCCTAACGATGAGAAATCTCAAATAGAAATGGCTAAAGAACTTAACATTTCTTTGGATGAGGTAAAAGCTAAAGTAGATTCACTTCACGAAATTAACCCGATGTTAGGACATCGTGGTTGCCGTCTTGGAAATACATATCCAGAAATTACAGAAATGCAAACTCGCGGAATTATTGAAGCAGCTTGTAAGCTAAAAGCTAAAGGATTAAATCCAAAACCTGAAATCATGATACCGCTTATAGGTACAGTTGAAGAATTTGTAATGCAAGAAGGTATTATCCGTAACGTAGCCGAGCAAGTATTCGCAGAAAAAGGTATCAGAGTTGATTATCTTGTAGGAACAATGATTGAAATTCCTCGTGCGACACTAATTGCTGATCAAGTTGCAGAACATGCTGAGTTTTTCTCATTCGGAACAAACGACTTAACTCAAATGACTTTTGGTTACAGTCGAGACGACGCAGACAAATTCTTACCAATTTACCTTGAAAAAGGGATATTAAAAAACGACCCATTCCAAAAAATTGATCAAGAAGGGGTTGGACAATTAATTAGAATAGGTTGCGAAAGAGGACGTCAGACAAAGAAAGACCTAAAAATAGGTATTTGTGGCGAACATGGTGGAGAGCCCACATCTGTTGAGTTCTGCAACTCGGTTGGTATGAATTATGTTTCATGCTCACCATTTAGAGTGCCAATAGCTCGTCTTGCAGCCGCTCAAGCAAACATTAAACAATCTTAATTTTAAACTCTATAAACAGACTTCGGTATAAACTGAAGTCTGTTTTTTTATCATTCATAATTATGGAAATAACTGGAAAATTAGTAAAAAAACTTCCTCCAGTAACTGGAGAGAGTAAAAATGGTGCATGGAAAAAGCAAAACTTTGTAATAGAAACACAAACCGATTATCCAAAAAATATATGCTTTACAACGTGGGGAGATAAAATAGATTTTAACTCATTTACAGAATCTGATATTGTTAAAGTATATTTCGACATTGAAAGTCGTGAGTATAATAATAACTGGTACACCGACTTAAAATGCTGGAAAGTGGAAGTTGCACAATCAGGAGGAACATTACCACCAACAGGGGACGTGCCACCTCTTACCGAAGATAATATCCCATTTGATTTGGAAGATGATCCAGGAGATGACTTACCATTTTAATCGCAAGTAAATTTTTAACCCGCATTATTCACCGCTTTTTGTAGAATATGTAAGTAAATGTCAGATTGTAAAACATTTATATTGTTTATCAAAAGTCATTGATGCACCCAAATTTTGGTGCTGCTTGTGATTGTCTTTGTGCATCTACTGCGTTGCTAACTTATTGAACCTTTAGCTCACGACCAAAGGGAGTAAATACATTTGTATAACTGCAAAGTTAGTCGCCTTACTTCGATAAACTCAGCACAGGTGTATCTACACAAAGCTAATCGCATGAACGGCGAAGCCCTCACGAAGTAATAATGCGGGTTAAGTTACTAAAAAATCTGTTACTCGGTTTAAACCTGTATCATACAAAACAAATAAGTAACTTATCATAAAGAATAAATTCGCAACAAAAATATAAAACTAAAACTTTTACTCACAAGTATTGGCTTTCGAGTAAGTCGAAAGCCGTTCAGTATAAATAAAACAAAAAGAACCGCTACAATTAGCGGTTCTTTTAATTTTAACAACTAAAATTATTAGTTTCCCATAATAGCTTTAAGATCATCATCTGTAGCTGGGCGTTTTTCAAGAACTTCATAATCAAAAGTTAGTTGCTGACCTGCAAGTGGGTGATTAAAATCAACAATCACTGATTCTTCTTTGATTTCTTTAACATTTGCAGGGATAGGTCCTTGATCGGTTTGAGCTTGCAAAGCCATTCCAACCTCTAGTTTAAGGTCTTCAGGGAATTGCGTTTTAGGAACATCTTGAACAGCCTCCTGTTTTATCTCACCGTAAGCATTTTCGGGAGCAATAATCACTTTACGTTTGTCTCCAGTTTTAGCTTCTTTAACATCTGCCTCAAGCCCAGGTATAAGCATTCCAACATCTAAAATAAAAGCTAGTGGTTCACGTCCTTCTGATGAATCGAATACAGATCCATCTGCTAGAGAACCTGTATAATCAATTTTTACATAATCTTTTCCTTTAATATCAATATCCATACACTTTGTTTTTTGGAGTAAACTCCGTATTAAAATTTAATTTTCGGTACAAAGGTATAATTATAAGATAAAACAACAAGAATAATTTTTAGAGATAAATTAAAAATTATCTCTTTCGTAAGCTTACCTGTATTATAAGCCTAAGATTTTGCTGTTCTAAAATATTTTACAAATCCACTGTTCTCCCAACTAACTTGAGTCTAACTATTTTGTGTCTGTCTATAATGTCCAATTTACTCACAATGGAATTTTAATTTAACGGTGTTCGTGCCACCGCTTCGCTAAATTCTTCCTTATGCTTGCATTGACAATCAGAAGCCCGTAATCTACCAGAGTAAACCCCTGATTACCAATACTTCACAAGTTTTAATTTCTAACATGATAGCTCAAACACTTGACTTTATTAACAGACACTATTTAATTAAACTTATTGTACCCTTATATGTAGCATCATTATCTCCAAGAATTAAAACATACAAATAAGAACCAGTTGGCAAATCTTTGTTTTTAAATTTCCCATCCCATTGATTTTGGACATCGGTATATGATGCTCCCGAACCATTGTAAACAAACACCTCATCGCCCCATCTGGTAAATACATTAATACTAATATTTTCATAAGCTTCGATTCCTTGAATCCTCCAAGTATCATTATATCCATCATTATCCCGGGAATTTCGGAACAGACTCATTGCATAGCATCCTTGTCCTAGACTGGAAAAGACTTGCCGCCTCACGCGGCTGGGC
>JAQUBO010000172.1 GCA_028686735.1 Bacteroidales bacterium | reverse complement strand
GCCATTTCCTTTATTTGCATACTAATCAAAATATTTGATGGGGCTGTGCCCCGTCATTTTTTTATATAATTTTATGTTAAACTTAATTATTAAAATCATGAAAAATTTAAAATTGACCACAACTATTGTTTTAGTTGTACTTGTTGCTGTGTTGTTCTCGTCTTGTTCAGATAATACTGCAAATCATATCCCAAAAGATGCGTTTGCTGTTATGGTTATTGATGGTAGTGAATTTGAAAAATTTGCTGACCCAGATTTCGTGAAAAATAACGAAGAATATAACGAGGCAATGAAACAAGTAGAAAATGAAAGCAAAAAAGCTGCTGAGTTAATAGAAAAAATGCTTAAAAATCCTGATGCCTCTGGTATTATGCTCACGGAAAAAATGTATGCGTTTGCAACAGTCGAAAACAAAGAAATGGTGTTTGGATGCATTATCCCTATTCAACGAAAAAAATTAGAAGAAAACATCGACCTGATTGCTGAAGAATTTAATGTCCCAATTTCTATGCTGATGGAAACCAAAGATGATATTCAATATATGGAACCTGAGAAGGGTATGGCTTTTGGTTGGAATGATGATGTGTTTATGTTTGTAGCCGCTGAAAATGGTGAAGCATGTTTCGATTTTCTCTCAAAATACATGAACCTCGATAAAAAAGAATCAATAACTACTGATAAAGACTTTAAAAAGTTTGATGAAAACTGTACGGCATTTAACTTATGGGTGTCGTCAAATGTTGTCGATAAAATTGATTTGGAAATTGATGCAATCAAGCAGTTCGAGGATCTTACCGGTATAAAACTTGCCGGAAATTATGGTCATGTGCATCTCGATATTCAAAAAGATGAAATCACTTTTATTTCGACAATGAAGTTTAATGAGTCTATTCAAAATATTGATAAGAAAAAATTAATGGATAATGCGGAAAAATTAATGGAATTATTTGCTGATCCAATAAATGAAGGGATGAACTTGTTTGGTGGTATGGCAAGTCAAAACAATGACTATTCGAATGAAGAGTGGGACGAAGAAGATTATGGTGAAGATTATGATGGAGATTATCCCGAAATGACAGAAGAAGAATGGGAGGCTTTGTTGCAAGAACTTGAAGTCGAAATGACAGAAGAAGATATGTAGTTATAGCTATAATGTAGTGCGATGTACTATGGTGTACTGCAATACAGTATGCTTGTCGAAATATACTCTCGACGTTTTACACATAGTTTTTTTGTAAATTATTGCTAAACTAGTAATGGATAAGACTATAATAATATAATTCAATTCTATGGAAATAAGATTTTCCAACATAATCCCTGTTCCAATACCAGATAAAGACATTAAGCAGTCGGAGGTGTGGAACAGGGATATTTGTTTTAATTCAGGAGAGAAAATTTTAATATATGCAGAGTCGGGAAAAGGTAAAACCACTCTTGTAAATATTATTTTTGGAAACCGAAAAGATTATTCTGGGGATGTTTTTCTTGACGGGATAAGTGTCTCGAAAATGAAATATGATGACATTAGTACTCTAAGACGCGAAAAGTTAAGCATAGTGCCTCAAGGTTTAGCTTTATTTGACGAATTAAGCATGATTGAGAATATCAGAATAAAAAATCGCATCTTGCAATTTAAAACTGAAAACGAAATTAAAAAAATGATTAAGCTGCTAGGCTTGGAGGGTTTTGAAGAGCGGAAAGCGGCTAAAATGTCTTTTGGACAAAAGCAACGCATTTCAATAATTAGAGCATTATGTCAGCCTTTTGAATTTATTTTGCTTGATGAGGCCTTTTCTCATCTTGATGTTGGAAATACAGAAATAGCTCTAAATTTAATTAATAGCGAAGCTAAAAAACAAAAGGCTGGAGTAATATTAACATCTTTAAGCTCAAATTTTAATGATGAGCTAATTAAATATAGAGTATAATGATTTGGAAAGTACTTAAAAATAACATTAAACCTACTCAATTAGCAGGAACTTTCTTTGGTATCATGTTGGGGCTTTGTATATTGATGGGAGCTTTGTCTTTTTATCTTGATATTAAACCAGTGTTTGAGGATAAAGAAAGCTTTTGGAAAGATGAGTATATTATTATAAATAAGCAGATTAAATTAACCGATACATATAGTCAACTTAAATCAGATACTGTTTCCAAACCACTTTTTACTAATAAGGAAATTGATGAATTGCGAAACCAAAAATTTGTAAAAGATATTGCCGAATTTTCTAATTGCTCATTTATGATAAGTGCTTTTACTGAAAATGATGGCCCACTTGCGGGATTTTATACTGACTTGTTTCTTGAGGCGGTTCCCGATAAATATATAGATGTTAATTATGCAAATTGGAAGTGGGAAGAAAATACTGATTTTATTCCTGCTATTTTACCTAAAACATATTTGAATCTATATAATTTTGGCTTTGCTCAAAGTCAAAACTTGCCGCAAGTTTCCGAAGAGGGAGCTGGTTTGGTGAAATTTACAATTATGGTACAGGGGCAAGGTAAAAGGCAAAAATTTGAAACCCGAATTGTAGGGTTTTCAGACAGAATTAATACCATTTTAGTCCCCGAAGATTTTATTAAATGGGGAAATCAGAATTTTGGAGCCGATATTGCTCCGAAACCTGGTCGGTTAATTGTAATTGCTAATGACCCGTCAAGCCCTGATTTATTCAAGTATTTTGATGATAATAATTATGATGTAAATAAAAATCAGTTGAGTAATAGTAAAGCTCTTGCCTTTTTGAAAATTACTACAACTATTGTTCTAATTATTGGTTTGATAATAATAAGTTTGGCTTTCGCTCTGATGTTTATTTCTGTTCAACTTTTGCTTTATCGCAATAATGCTAGTATCCGAAAATTGAGTATGCTGGGTTATACCATTAATAATATTTCGTTACCATATAATATTATGCTTATTATATTTTTTGTAATAAGTTTTGCTGTTGCATTAATACCTCTTTTTGTTTTCAGAGACTTTTACAGCTCTAATTTATTATTATTAGGTTACGAGAAATTTAATATTCTTATAACCAATATTATTATTCCAGGAGCTGGATTTGTAGTAATTATTGTTAGTTTATTATTGCTAGTGGTTCGCAGGCAAATCAAGAAAATTGTTTACTAATTTTCAACACTTACCGATTACCGTTTACTGATTTCTTGTTCTTTTTTAATAATCTCTAGTGTCCTTTGTGGTTTTTTCAGTTCTTACTTCGAATGTTCTTCTGTTCAATTGTTCGAATGTTCGAATGTTCTTCTGTTCAATTGTTCAATTGTTCAAAAACGTTTTGCTTTTTACAAACATTAACTTATGAGCAAATTAACCGCTTACTGATTTCTTGTTCTTTTTTAATAATCTCTAGTGTCCTTTGTGAATTCTTAGTGTCCCTTGTGGTTTTTTCAGTTCTTACTTCGAATGTTCCTCTGTTCAATTGTTCGAATGTTCGAATGTTCTTCTGTTCAATTGTTCAAAAACGTTTTGCTTTTTACAAACATTAACTTATGAGCAAATTAACCGCTTACTGATTACCGCTTACCCCATTTACTCGTTGCAACCGCAATCAATAAATTTGGTAATTAGTTTATTGCTAATGCCCATTGATGAGAAACCGCCATCATTATGAATGTTTTGCATTGTAATCATCTTCGTATAATCCGAAAACATAGTTACGCAAACATCAGCACAAGACTCAGACGTCGCATTTCCTAAAGGAGACATATCGTCAGCATAGTTAAAAAATGCATTAAAACCTGATACTCCTGCACCAGCAGTTGTTTTTGTTGGAGATTGCGATATCGAATTTATTCTAATTTTTTTATTTACTCCGTAATGATATCCGAATTGACGCACAATAGATTCTAGCATAGCTTTAGCATGGGCCATATCGCTGTAGCTAGAGAATGTCCTTTGGGCTGCGATATAAGATAAAGTAACAACTGATCCCCAATCATTTATTGCATCAAGTCGTTGTGCAACCGATAGTACTTTGTGAAGGGATATTGCAGAAACATCTAGCGTTTTTTCTAAGTAATCGTAATTTAATTCGTGATAGGGAATGTCTTTACGAACGTTTGGTGACATTCCAACAGAGTGAAGCACAAAGTCTATTTTACCACCTAAAATTTTCATTGATTCTTCAAAAAGATCTTCAAGTTCCGAAACTTCTGTAATGTCGGCTGCAATAACTTGTGAGTTCGTTTTCTCTGCCAATTGATATATTTCTTTCATTCTTAGTGCAATGGGAGAGTTGGATAAAACAAATTCGGCACCTTCGGAATGTGCTTTTTCAGCAACTTTCCAAGCTATTGAGTTTTCGTCTAATGCACCAAAAATTAATCCCTTTTTACCTTTTAATAAATTGTTTGTCATATTTATAATATTATTATTTACTTAACTGTAAAGTATTTATAATGTTCGGGTGCAAAAATACAATGTAATACTGATATTCCAAATTATTTAATATAATCCCTTAGTACGATAAGTACATTGTAAGTTAAAATAGTAAGAATATGGGATTAAGTATTTTTATGTTAATCCCTCTTAGTTGTAAGCATTTTATACTAAGTTCAACTGTAAAAAAAATATTACATGCAAATTGATAAGATATATTATCAATTATAATCAAATTAGTTAAAAAAAATGATTATATTTGCATAGGAATTGTTATAAATTTACTGATTATGAAAAAGATAAGCATTTTTTTGTCCTTACTATTTTTTACTTTAGGATCTGTTTTTGCTCAATATAGTACCCTTGGTACTGATTTTTGGTTAGCATTTATGCAGAATTTTGATAACCCTGCCAATACATTAATTTATATGACCTCTGAGGCAGGTACTACTGGCACGGTTAGTATTCCTGGTACAGGTTGGTCTCAAAATTTTAATATTACAGCAAATGGCTCGGTCTTAGTAACTGTTCCTACTGCACAAACCGCTGCCATAGAGACAGGAAATACTGTTATAGATAAAGGCATACATATTACCTCGAATTCTGAAATTGCAGTTTATGCTGCTAATCAAAGAACGGCTTCATCTGATGCTACACTTGTAATGCCATTGCAGGCTCTAGGTGACGCATACATAATTAATACTTATTCTACGTTTAGTTCACAGCCTTCTATGTTTATAATTGCTGGTGTAGCAGATAACACAAGTATCGAAATAATACCCTCTGCTGCAATAGTAGGAGGTGTTGGTGCTAATACTCCGTTTACAGTTACTGTAAACGAAGGACAAGTTTATCTTGTGAAAAGTAATGGCGATTTAACTGGTTCACAAGTTAGTGCAACCGATGTAGGCAATTGCAATAATTTTGCCGTTTTTGCAGGGAATAGATGTGCAAATGTTCCGCTTTCATGTGAATATTGCGACCATTTGTATGAACAAATGATACCTCTCAAAGCTTGGGGAAAAGAATATATTACCGTGCCTCTTATGACAAGAAGTGCAGATACTTATCGAATAATGGCTTCTGAGAATGGAACTGTAATAAATATTAATGGAGGAGCTAATATTAATCTTAATGCTGGCGATTTTCACGAAGTGGTATTATCAACAGCATCATTTATAGAAGGGAACAACCCTATTTCAGTTGCTCAATACAGCCAAGGTACGTCGTGCGATGGCGTTACTTCCGATCCTTTTATGATAATGTTGTCGCCTGTTGAACAAAAGTTAGAAAGTATAATTTTTCAAGCATTTAATACAACTGCAATTAATCAATTTTATACTAATATTGTTTGCGAAACTCCATACACTGGAACAGTTACTCTAGATGGCACAGGTGTAACAGGTTGGTCAACAGTGTCATCAAATCCTGCATACTCGTATGTAAGCAAAAACGTAAGTCAGGGAACTCATAAAGTTGTCTGTCCCGAAGGCATATTAACAACAGTATATGGCTTTGGTGATGTTGAGTCTTATGGATATCTTGCAGGAGCAAATATACAACCACTAAATGTTGACTTTAATATAGTTGTTGGCAATGATTCTATTTACTACGAAGTTTATCAGGATACACTTAATTGCGAAGAATCCTCAAATGGAGTGGGTTTTTATAGCGATGGAGAAGGAATATCAGATGTTTGGTTTGATTTTGGAGATGGTAATACAGCAACAGGTACTGATGTGTTTCACATTTATGAAAACTCTGGTACTTATACGGTAACAATGTATTTTACAAGAGATGCAAGTTGTATGGAAGAATCTATTAGCTTGCTTGTACATGTTTCAAATTCTTTACCTCCTTTCGATTTTATCAATGATACACTTATTTGCAATGGTAGTCCGTTTGTTATAAATCCTAATGTTACTGGTGTAGATTTCTTATGGCAGGATAGTAGTGTTAATTCAACTTATAATGTATCTTCTTCGGGGACATACTCACTTACAATTTCAGATAATCAGGGATGCTCAGCAAGTGCTACTGCTGATGTTACTTTTATAGATATAAGTGCATCTATAACTACTACTCCTATAACTTGCTCTGGCGTAACAGATGGAGAACTAACAGTAAATCAAACAGGTGGAACAACTCCAGTATCCTATTTATGGAGTACTATACCTGCTCAAACTAGCCAAACAATTTCAGGATTAGGAGTTGGTAATTATTCCGTAACTGTAACTGACGATAATTCTTGCTCGGCAAGTGCAAGTGTTACCTTAACTATGCCTCCATCTTTAAATATTAGCCATTCCGAAGTGCATGATGAGTCATGTTATCACGAAAATGACGGAAGTGCCGTAATTAACGTCGATGGTGGTACGGTACCTTATACTATTGAATGGGATCCAAATAGTGTTAGCGGTTTTACGCCTGTAGGTTTAAGTCCAGGAACATATTCATATACTGTAACTGATGATTATGGTTGTTATGGAATTGATAGTTTTGATATTGCATTAGCTAATAATATCCATATAAATATAACTTCTGTTAATGCAGGTTGCTTTGGTGAACCCTTAAATGCAAGCGTTGTTGCTTATGGAGGTACTGGAGATTTAAGTATTGTATGGGATGATGGCTCTACTTTATTTGAAAATAGCAATATCCCTGCGAATACAGATTTTGGATTTACGGTTACAGATGAAAACTCTTGCTCAAAAACTGATATAGTGAACTTAATGTCTCCTGATGAATTAATAATTAATTCAGAATATAATCATATTACTTGTAAGGGAGACAAAGATGGTGCTATTGATATTTCTATTACAGGAGGAGTTGCACCATATATCACTTTATGGAACGAAGGGCTGAGTGGAAATAGTTTAAGTGGTTTAGATGCGGGTAACTATTCTGTAACGGTAACAGATGCTAATAGCTGTACTGTTACTAATTCTTTTCTTTTGATGGAAGCCGAACGAGAATTAGAACTTGACTATATTTCTAGAGATGTAACTTGCTATGGTTTTAAGGACGGATCAATATTATTAGCGGCTAGTGGAGGAATATCGCCTTACACTTATACTTGTTTTGATTTGCATCAGTTTTTTCAAGGAGCTAACCAAACAGGAATATCAGCAGGTGTTTATACTGCAAGAGTTACAGATAGTCATAATTGTGTTTTTGATACAAGTGTGGTTATTCGAGAACCATCCGAATTAATTGCAGAACTTATTATATCAGATCCAAGTTGTATTGGAAATAATGATGGCTCAATAGAAATAATAGTTACGGGTGGTGTAGAACCATATTACTACAAATATGCTAATAATATTATCGATTTTCCATATATCTCAAGATTGTTAGAGGGAGAATATGCAATAGAGGTATTTGATTCTATGCAATGTGAAAAGGACTTAGGTCTTGCTATTCTTGAGGATGTCCCCGTAAGTTGTATTGTGATACCAGATGCATTTACCCCTAACGGAGATGGAATTAATGACACGTTTATTATCGAAGGAATGGAGATTTTTCCAACAGCTATACTTAGGATTTTCAATAGATGGGGGCAGTTGTTATACATGGCAGAAACTGGAGAAGACTGGTGGGATGGTAAATATCAGGATAAATTTGTCCCAACA
>JAQUBO010000171.1 GCA_028686735.1 Bacteroidales bacterium | reverse complement strand
CGACGGAACAAATATTACATTCACTCCAACACCTGTTAATGGCGGAACACCTGCTTACCAATGGAAACTTAATGGTGTAAATGTAGGAACTGGTGCAACTTATTCTAGTGCTATGCTTAACGACAATGATAATATTACTGTTGAAATGACTTCTTCTTTAACTTGCGTCTCAGGTAATCCTGCTACTTCAAATACTGTTAATATGATTATTAACCCAATTCTTAATGCTGAGGTTTCTATTGTAGCTGATATTACAACTATTTGTTTGGGCTCTACAGTTACTTTTACTGCGACTCCAGTTAATGGTGGAACTCCTTCATACGCATGGTATGTTAATAATGTTAACCTTGGTGCAGCTGATACAAATTCTTTCTCAAGCAACACGCTTACCGATGGAGATAATGTCCATTGTGTTATGACTTCGTCAGAAATTTGTGTAACGAACAGCCCTGCAACATCGAATTCAGTTGGAATTACTGTTAACTCTGCATTACCTGTTACTGTTATTGTTTCTCCTGATGCAAATCCAATTTGTGATGGTTCTAATGTTACATTTACGGCTGTGCCTACAAATGGTGGTGCTACTCCAGTTTACGATTGGTTAGTTAATGGTATTAGCGTTAGTGCTCCTAATGTTAATACATATTCTAGCAATTTGCTTGTTAATGGTGATGATGTATCAGTAATTCTTAATTCTTCGGAACCTTGTGCTACTGGAAATCCAGCAACTTCAAATGAAGTAACAATGGTGGTGAATCCTAACTTAGCAGTTGATGTAAGTATTACTCCAGATGATAATGATGTTTGTGATGGCACTACTGTAACATTCACTGCTAATCCGACAAATGGAGGAGCAACTCCATCTTATGATTGGTTAGTTAATGGCATTAGTGTTGGTGCGGTAAATTCAAATACATATTCGTCAAATATTTTGAATGATAGCGATGATGTATCAGTGGTTCTTACTTCGTCTGAAGCATGTGTTACTGGAAACCCTGCTACTTCAAATACTGTTAATATGATTATTAACCCAATTCTTAATGCTGAGGTTTCTATTGTAGCAGATATTACAACTATTTGTTTAGGCTCTACAGTTACTTTTACTGCGACTCCAGTTAATGGTGGAACTCCTTCATATACTTGGTTTGTTAATAATGTAAACATTGGAGCTCCTGATGCAAATACCTTCTCAAGCAATACTCTTGCTGATGGCGATGATATACATTGCATTATGACTTCGTCTGAAACTTGTGTAACGAACAGCCCTGCAACATCGAATTCAGTTGAAATTAATGTTAATCCAATACCTACTGTTCCTATTGTAGATGTTCAATGTATTGGAACAAATGGAGCTGGTGTTGTCGCAATTACTGATCCAATTGGAGCTGAATATACATATTCAATTGATGGAATAGCATTCCAATCTGAACCGTTATTTAGTGATGTTGCTAATGGAGACTATACAATAACTGTTGATCAAGCTGGTTGTATAAATACTAGCGTTGTATTCTCTGTTGATTGTACTTGTGATGACCCTGCAACATTGACAGTTTCAACAACTGACGGAATTGCTTGTAATAATACTAATTATGTATTAAGTGGCAATACTTTTGGTGGAAATGCAACAGAAGTTACTGTATCTCATAATGGAAATGGAAACTTAGAACAATCTGTATTTACAACATCTCCATTTGAGATTGTATATATTCAAGATGCTGCAGATCTAAATACAGACATTACATTCACAGTAACTACAGACGATCCTACTGGAGAGCTTTGTAATGGTGTATCAGACCAATTTGTAATCACAGTTCACGAATCACCAGTAGTTGATTTACCTGAAACCGAAAATGCTTGCGAAGGTGAAGACTACACATATTTATTGACAGAAACCTATGATTATGTATTGTGGATGGATGCAATTGAGGAACAAAATTTCACAGAAAATTACACTTTATCAGGAAACTATGAGGTTTGGGTATATGTTGAAAATGAGTTCTGTTCAGACACTGATACAATGACAATTGTTGTTACTGTATGTTCAGATATTGATCAAGCATTAAACAATGGAAGATTCAAAATCTATCCTAACCCAACTCGTGAAAACTGTCAACTAAGTATTGATAACTACAAAGGAGAATTAAGCTATAGTTTACTTGACATTCAGGGAAAGATAATAATTAGCAAGGACTTAGACATTAAATCCGATCTAATTGAAGATATAACTATCGAAGATCTTGTTCCTGGAATGTACTTTATCAGACTTACTACTGAAAGTGAAACAATTAACTATAAGTTGATAAAGAATTAAGAAATATTATGAAATGTAAAAAAGGAGGTAATGAAACCTCCTTTTTTTGTTTAATAGTGTCTTCTTATAATAAATTTATAAAATGATTATACTAGTATAAGCTTGTAACAAAATCATATTTACTACAATTTAATAAATTTTGTTGTAATTAATTGATTTTCGGAGCTTGCTCTAACGAAATACAAGCCACTTTTTAGATTAGAAATGTCAATTCGTCTTAAATCCCACTCACTTGAATAAAAATTGCTACTAATTATTAATACAAGTTTTCCTTGTTGGTCAAATATTTCACAACTGTAATTGTCTGGTTCTAAGTTGTTTGTAATTAAATACAATTCGTCATTTGCTGGATTTGGAAACGCTTTAACGTAAGAGTTATTTAATGTTTTTGGGTTTTGAGTTGAGTTATCAATATAGAACACGTGAGGATCTGGTTCTCCTATAAATGGATGCGTTTCAGTTTTTGGAGCAGAATTAGTAGCTTCGATGTAATATGAAATTGTTTCGTTTTCATTAAAGGAGTCCATGCTTATGGAGTAATTGTTTCCCGATGTATTCGACATTTCTGTTTGTTGAAAAGCGGCTCCGTTTACAGAATAATAGAACTTTACTGAGCTTATGGTTTCTACGTTATTAAATGTGTAAACGTCAGCGTTAAACTCATAAGTATCTTGAAAATCAACTGTGTCAAGTGTCGGATAATGTAAAATTCTCAACATCTCAAAATCAGGAACTTCGTGTGTGCGGCAGTGTAATGCGTCTGTGCTATACCAATTAGCGTAAGGGATTCCAATTATCTCATATCCCGGCATTGCTTCCTCATACACACTTGCTGCTGCATCATTGTAAGCTCCTTGTGAGCCAGTATTAAAAGGAACAAATACTTTGTTATTCATAATTAATGAATTTGTGTATGCATTTTTATCAACCATCCAAGCTGTACGATAAACTTTAAATTTGTTGCCGTAAGAACTGGTCTGGTTTGCCCAATAATCTGCCATTGCTTCAAAATCGGCGAATCTACTATCGCTTGCAGGAACACTTGCAACAAGCATTTTATCAACATCTAAGAATTTTCCCCAACAATCTATATGTTCTATATAGTCATCTAATGGATCTGGAACTAACCAATATTCAGAGACTCCAAGATAATCTGATGCAAGATTTGCTACTTCAGTTTGATTTAAATCTGGATTTTCAGTGTAAACAAGATCGCATGAAGCAGATATTCCCATTCCATCAGTCATATAATTCCCTCCGGTTTCTGTAAGATTCATTCCAAAAACATCCATATTAAAATATTCTCCCAAAACAATGGGGATATCATTATCGTATGGGCGAGGGCGATTATATGGGAAATTGACAATTCCAACGCAATTGTTCTCACTATATTCTATAAACCAAGGGCTATAATCTCTAGTCCACTCGGAGTCTGTCCATGCGTCTATAAATACGATATTGCTAAAGTTCACATCTGCGGTTTCTAAATCCGTATTTGCATTTGATTGATAATCTAAAGGACATAAAATATAGACTAAAACACTTTGTGATAAATTTGCTATTAAATCTATTGGTATCTTGAATCCCTCTACATAAGTTCCACCTCCCCAGCTTTCGCTTATAAGATACGAAACTATTACTCCCTGATTCCTTTCAAATTCGGCAATATTTCTAACTCCTCCTTCAGGTGGTGGTGTCGATTCAAATGCTTTGCTGCGAGCATAAAGATTATTAAGCTCACTAGCATTCTTGATATGATATTTACTTTGTAATTCTGGGGAAAGAACTTCTTGTGCAATTAAACCACTTATCGAAGAAATAAGTAGAAACGATAAAATTATTTTTTTCATTTGTTGTGTTATTAAAAAGTGCCGGACTATGCCGGCACCTAAAGAAATATAATTATTTGCTTATTATAAGATTTTTATGATAAGTTTTACTTGAAGCAACAACCTGTACGATATATAAGCCATTAGCAAAATCAGTAGTATTAAGAATAATTGAATTCTCGCCTTTGTACAGATTAAAGTCATTAGAGTATTCATATACAACTTGTCCTGATAAGTTCATAACTTTAATATTTGCTTTTGTATTCTCGATAAGATTGACACTAACGTAAGCAATATCAGTTGCAGGGTTAGGATAAACCTCAATTGAATTTTCGCTAATTTGTGTAGGTTCATTAACAATGGTAATTGCGTTTTGATGAGCAGGTAGCTTGATATTATCAATCCAACCACAATTACTACCCTCAGCTGACAATGCATCTTTTTTATACGACCATTTTAGTTCATGTTGACCAGCTGAAATGTTGTAAGACTCTAAAGACCAGTCAACTTCTCCGTTCCATTCAGCTTGAGAAGTACCATCGATAGAGAAAATTAAATAATCAGACATAAACCCCCATAATCCTGTATTACAACTGACTTTTTTATAAAATTCAACGTTATCGTCGTTTAAAACATTTAAATTTATTAGTAGTACAGATTCTCCACTGGTAGGAGATCCCGATTTAAGAGCATGGGTTCCTTCATAAACTTCGTCGCTTACTATTGTCCATGGGGTCGCTGATGCATTTTCCCAAGCATAGCTTGTAAGTGTTCCCGACTCCCAGTCTTCGATTTGTAAACCAGCAGGTAAACAAGTTGATAATACTGCAGAATACATTCCGCTGTTTAATTCAAAGTCAAAACATAGAGATGTGCCTGTAGGAACAGTTTCAAGTATTTCAACAATAAATTCAATTTCTATCGGCGTATTAATATTTTGAGCATCTATGTTTGTAGATGAGGTTTGGATATTTACATATTCGCTTATTGTTGAGATTGTTACAGCTCCCGCTTCTGAAATTGCATGACCAGTGTTAATAACTTCAATTATGATTTTAGCAGTTTCGCCTGCATCAAGAATGGAATTATTGTTCCCTGTTTCAGTATCATCGATTCCTACAAATGTAAGTTCCATTTTTGGAGCATTTACTATAATTGGGTAGCTTGATTCCCAAACGTTATCAGCATTATCAGAGATTTCGAGATTTATCATTATCGCTTCTTGATCTGCAATTCCATTTGCAATTTCGATTGTAAAGGCATCATTAACAGTTTTATTCTCATCAATACCGATATCTTCAAAATTCGCATTATTGTCAGTGATAGTAGCATTTGTATTTACTGTTGATGCAATTACTGAAACTTGATTAGCAATTTCGACACCAACATTAAGTAGCGATTGATTGATTTTGATAGTTTCGTTATAATCAGCAAGGCTATTATTATTTGCCTCAGCATCATTTATAGTATATCCGTTTCCAACTACATAGGGACCATCAGGAACAATTATTAAAACATCTTCTTGGTAAGTGGTTTTATTATAGGCTGTTACGGTAACTTTCATGTTTCCTGGAGCAGCAAATGGAGTGATTGTAATATTTGCACTACCACCTGAAATATAGTCAGATCCAATTATTATTGTCTCGTCTCCGTCTAATTTTGTTAAAGACACAAAAGCATTATCAACATTACAATTTACTGTAAATTCTGTTTGCCCCACATTTAGAGTTGTAAGATGTGAAATTGTCATTTCTTGAGGAGTTTTTGTTCTTATCATTAATGCTGGATCTCCAAAAAGTGTCCAAGTGTCAGCAGTTTCTTGACCTAATCCGCCTTCTTCAATCATTTTGAACATACCATTAAAAGACACCCCACCCATAGTTCTTTTTATGTTGGTTGGGTATGTTTCGATAAGGATATCTACCATTTCGTCTTGTCCAGTCATTGGTTCACTCCATGCCTGATTAATGGTAGAACCAAGAAAAGCAATTGCTCCTGTTGGATTGTTATTATTGGTTGCTCTTAGCCAAGCTTCGGCAAAACATGTGTTTCCATTAAAATTACCGTTAACACATGCGACACTCCAAATAAAAGGTAATTTGTTCTCGTTTGTTAGAGCATTTACATGAGTATTGGTAAAACTTGTATTTGCCCATAATGTAATATCTCCGTGTCCAATATAATTGCCAATACCAATTCCGTTGTTAAAAGCTGTAGTTATTTGTGTATTAGATCCACCATTTTGATTTTCATGAGTTACTGTGTAGCCATAGGTTTCAAGTTTGGTTTTAATAATATTCAGATGTTCTTCATCAGACTCGTTACTATTCCCAGTTTCGTTTGAGGCAGAGCCAAAAGCATTTTCTAACCAAGTATCGGTAGTAGTAAGATCTTTTTCGTAAGTAATAGTCCTTGCTACTTGAGTTTGGATATCTGCTACAGAATTTGCCGAGAAACGACCAATAAATGCATCGGCATAACTATCGTTTCCAGCCAAATATACATAGGCATTATCTGAGTCATTATTACTAATTTTCATTGTGGGAACTTTGTCAGCATCTCCAATTAATAAAACGTAAGAAACGCCTTGGTTGTCGTAATAATTTTGTATGTATGTTTTTACTTGATTGGCAGTTGTTCCAATATCGCTCATAAGTACCAATTCTGTTGGAATACCTTTTTCGTGTTTCCATGTAATATAATCAGCCATTGCATCAGCATACTCATCTGCACAAATAATTAAAATATTGCCAGGAGTTCCTTCGTCAACAGGAGTGTATTTAGCATTATTCGAGTAGTTTATAAAAGCTCGACTATAAACATTTGTATATTCATCAGTTTTTGCACTCTTTGGATTGTTAATTTCATTAACAGAATTTGACTGATTAAATTTGATTTTCACTATTATTTCGGAATAAACTCGTAGTTCTTTGCTTATTGCGTTATAAGCAAATGGGTAAAATGTTATATTGCTACCTCTGACATCTCTTAAAATAAAAGGTTCACTCATTTGAGCATTTTCAAATGGGAGAAATTCATCCATTTCATAAGCTCTGCCATATTCATAAGGAACAGTCTTGGGGTTAACCGTTCTTAATATTGAACCTTTTGATGGTGCGATATCAATATCGTTTATCGTTTCAAATTGTGCAGAAAGTACTTTATAAGAAAAACCACCTTGGTTAGGAATAGCAATTGAACTGCTGATAAATGGCAAATCGGGTGCTCCTTTAAAGTAGGAGTTGGGGCAGTCGGGGCTTTTTACAACAAACTCTGTGCCTCGAGGTGTTTCAACTTCATCAAATCGATAAGCATTGATGTTTAATTTAATAACTAACCCATCTGATGTAGTTTCGACAACTTCAATCTGTGGGTTAATGTTTTTTGTCTGATTGTTTTTTATCCAGCTAGTTTGTGCGTTCACAAAAAAAGCAAAAATCAATAAAAGACTAAGAATGGTAATTTTTTTCATAAGAGTTATAGCATAATGATTAATAAATATTTTTTGTACCGTTAAGACCTATTTATAAATAATTAGGTTGCATAACAGGTGTAAAAATAAAGGAATAAAACCTTAGTAAATAATTAGAAGACTTTATTTATACGTGTATTTAAAAATAGGCGTGTTTTTTGCTCAATAATGCATATAATATTGGTTCTGTTTACAATAATCGGTGATTGGTAAAATTAGGAATTAGTAGTCTATAATGATAACCCGAAATATTTTAACTTGAAACTTAATAGCAATTTGCTAACTACGAACCGTGAATAGTTTTCTCCTTTCCTATAACATTTTTCCACTTTTTCCCACTTTTTTATCTCCATGTTAAATATTATCCTTATATTTGTAGAAATAACCAAAGCATTGCACAATGAAAAAGCTAAATTTATCTGATTTCGACAAGGGTTCT
>JAQUBO010000170.1 GCA_028686735.1 Bacteroidales bacterium | reverse complement strand
CAGTCACAAAACTCATTTTTAAGTGATACTGCAGATTTTATGATGTCAGAAGCTTCATACAGAAATGCTATGCGTCAGTTAAATTATTTGATGTCTGTTCCTGTAAATGAGAAATATACTTTTTCAACAAGCTTTACTTCAGAACAATCCGATTTTGCTTTTGAGGAACTTTTGTCAAAAATGAAATCTAATAATACAACACTTCAAAATCAGTACATCAATCTTGAGTTATCAAAACTGGATGTTCAGAGTGCTAAGAGTGCGTATTACCCAACAGTCTCTGCTGGAATATCAGCCGGTTATCAAAACTCAGAAATGGATTACAGCACAATGAATACAATGGATAATACAATTAATGCATTTTCAACTTCTGCTAATATTGCTATATCATACGATATATATAAAGGTGGTTCACGAAAAATAGCTGTTAATGTTGCCGAAATTCAAGAAGAAATCTCAAATTTAGAAATACTCGATTTAGAAAGGTCTTTGGAAAATCAGCTTGCACAAGAGTTCGAGCTTTACCAAGTAAGAAAACAACTTTTGTATCTTGCCGAGGAAAATCTTAAAGCAGCAGAGCTTAATCTCGAATTATCAAAAATGAAATTCGAGAGTGGTGTTATCAGTTCATTTAACTATCGCGATGTGCAAACAATGCATTTAAATACTGCCTATAATTATCAGAATGCAATTTATAATCTTATTCAAAGCTATTACACTTTGATGAGACTGACTGGTGGAATTGTTGAGGATTTTAATTAAATTTATAGAAAAGTTTGTATGTATTAGTTGAAAAGTATCCAGTGGTATTAACTGAAAAGTATCCAGTTTAAAGAACAAAAATACAATTATATTTTTAGAATAATTGTTTAATTTTTTGTCCAAGTACTCATCTGCTTTTTAAAAAGCAGATGAGTACTTGGAGCTCTAATTTTCAAGTTTAATATTTTCGCTAATATTTTATTCATTTTTACTTGATTTATTCGCGTATTGTAGAGTTTCTTTTGTTCTATGTGATTTTCCATTCATATTTATTAAATGAGCTTTATGAGTAAGTCTATCAACCATTTCAGTAGTTAAAATTATATCTCCAAAAACTTCATTCCATCGATCAAAAGAAAGATTTGTTGTTATAATTATAGATTTTATTCCTGTGCTAAGTGATAAATGCGAAAACAAAAGTTCAGCTCCTTCTTTATCAAATGAAATGTAACCAAACTCATCACATATTACTAAATCATATTTCTCAAATTGGTTTTCTAATTGTTTTAATGTTTTTTCAGAGAGACATTCTTTAATTTTTGTAATCAATCGAGAAACTGTTGTAAACAAAACTTTATAGTTTTCGTTACAAGCTTTTATTCCTAAGCCAATGGCAATATGTGTTTTACCTGTTCCTGGATTACCTGCAAAAATTATATTCCTACCTTGTTTGATAAAATCTAATTGTTCTAATTCTATCAATTTTATCTTTGCATTTATGGGAAGATCTTCTATTTTAAATCTTCTAAATATTTTTTATGTGGGAATCCAGCTAGTCGTATTCTAGAATCTTTTCTACTTTTTAATCTCGACAGGTATTCCAGTTCTAACAACTTATGTAAGAATAAATTATATTCTGCTTCTTTCTCCGAGAACTCATCTAAAAGGGCTTCATAATTTTTTCACATATCAGGCAATCCTATTTCTTTTGTAAGAAATTTTATTCTTTCATTTATATTTTCCTTTTTATTTTTTTAATTAAATGCTGTTGCTAATTCGTTTAACATTGTTTGTGAATATTTGTATATTTCACTGTCTGTATTTTGCTTTGTTTCAGGAGATTTGTTTTTGTCAATAAACATAAGTATTTTATCTTTATTGATATCCCATGGGCTTATTTGTTTCAACTTTTCAACTAATATATACACTAATTATATACACTAATATTGAAAAGGTCTTTAACAATCTTCACTATTCCATATTTCCCAAGCCTTATCAGCCTGTTCATACAGCATTGTAAGGCCATTTACTGTTTTGGCACCATTTTTACGACAATGTTCTAAGAACACTGTTTCGGCAGGATTATACACTAAATCAATACAAATATGTTTATCTGTAATAAAATCATAAGGGATATTTGGGGCTTGGTCAATATTTGGAAACATGCCCACTGGACTAGCATTAATTATAAGTTTATATTCGTCAAAAATTGATTTATTTAACTTTTTATAGGCAATTTGCTGCAAGTTAGAGGGGTCTCTTGATACATTTTTTGTTTCTATTCCTCTATTGCCCAGCACATAAGCAAGTGTTTTCCCCGATCCTCCACTGCCCAAAATTAATGCTTTAAAATCTGTTGAGATATTCAACTGATCAAATGTTTTATTAATACCAGCAACATCTGTATTAAAACCTTTAAGGCGATAAGCATTATCGTTCCTAAAGATTTTAATCGTATTAACAGTCCCCAATTTCAAAATTGTCTTATCCATATCGTCCAAAAAAGGGATAACGAGTTCTTTATATGGAGTAGTAACATTAAGCCCTACAAGGTTAGGTTGACTACTGATAATATTTTTAATTTTCGATATCTCAGAGATTGAAAACAATTTATACCTAGCATCATTAATACCTTCTTTTTCAAACTTTTCTGCAAAATATTTATGCGAAAAAGCGTGTTCTAACGGATATCCAATTAAACCAAAATCTCTCATATTATTCCTCCTCAATTTTAATTTTTCCGGCAAATTTTTCCATCAGCCAAATTGATATAATTCCGATTATAATTACAGCCACCGCAACAAAGAACTCTGTATTTATTTCTGGTAAGAACCAATCGTACCCAATAAGTTTTGTTTTATCGCCAAATTGAGCTGTCAATTGATTTTTCCATGGCCACAGTATCATAACCGACCCTAATACAAAGCCAGTAAGAAGTCCGACTGTCTGATTTCTATACTTCTTAAACACCCAAGATAATAAATGCGAAAATCCTAATATGCCAATTATTGCACCTATAATTACTGGCAATAAAATTGTAATATCTAATTTCGTAACTGCCTCTATCATTACAAGTTGATAATTCCCCAGTAATATCAAAACAAATGATCCGCTAAGTCCAGGTAATATCATACTACATGCTGCGACAACGCCACATAAAACAAGATATATTACAGCATCATTTTCGCTAGCAGGATTTAAAACCGATATCATAACAGCGACAGTTGTTCCAAGTACAAAAAAAATAATTGTTGCAATATCCCATTTTGAAATCTGCTTCCCAACAAAATAAACCGATGCTAAAACTAGTCCAAAAAAGAAAGCCCAAATATAAACTGGATAAAACTCAAACATATACTCAAAAACCTTTGCAATACTTATTATCGCAACACCGACACCGAGAAACAAAGAAACCAGAAACCAAAAATCTATATAGTTAAGCAATTCCTTTATTTTAAATTTAAAAAGCATTTTTAAGGCGGTAATGTTCAGCGACTTAATCGCATCTATTAGTCTTTCAAATATGCCAGTAATTAAAGCAATAGTACCACCCGACACCCCTGGTACGACGTTTGCTGCTCCCATTCCCATGCCTTTAAAAAACACTATTATTGCTTCTTTTATATTCATATTATTTTTTTGCGAAAATAAACATTTAAAACTTGATGCGAAATTATATAGTAATATTTTATTAACTGTATTTTTATGAATATAGTATTATAAAGGTATATAAAGTATCAAAAACATTAAATAACACGAATTTTCAACAAGCATAAAATATAAATTTAGATATAAATAAATATCTTTGTACAGATTTTTTAAACACGATTATGATTGACTTTACAGTTTTAGGCAAACAATTAGCAGGCGATTTATACACCGATAATATTTACAAAGCACTTTATTCGACAGATGCTTCTGCCTATAAAGAAACTCCTGCTGCAATTTGTATTCCATCGGGAATTGATGATATTTTAAAAACCATAAAATTTGCAAAATCGAATAATCTAAGCATAATACCGCGAGCAGCTGGCACATCTTTAGCTGGACAAGTTGTTGGAAATGGAATTGTAGTTGATATTTCGAAAAACTTTACAAAAATAGTCAAAATAAACGCTAAAGAGAAATGGGTAAAAGTTGAGCCAGGAGTTGTTCTTGATGAACTTAATAAAGAATTAGCAAAGTACGACTTGTTTTTTGGGCCTGAAACCTCTACATCTAACAGGTGCAATATGGCTGGTATGGTCGGAAACAACTCTTGTGGAGCACATTCGCTGATTTATGGAAGCACCCGCGATCATCTTTTGGAGTTAAATTGCATCTTATCTGATGGCTCTGAAGTTGTATTTGGAGAGCTTACAAAAAAAAAATTTGAAAAAAAATGCCAACAAAATAATCTGGAAGGAAACATATATAAACATATTAATAATCTTTTGTCTGATGAGGATTTTGTTAAAGAAATTCGTAATGAATATCCTCATCCAGAAATAGAACGCCGAAACACAGGATATGCATTAGATTTGCTATTAGATAACGAGATTTTTGGTAAATCTGATAAGAAATTCAATTTTTGCAAATTACTTGCTGGTTCAGAAGGAACTTTGGCTTTTACAACTGCTATAAAACTAAATCTTGTAAAAAAACCTCCACTAACTAAAGCTTTGATGTGTATTCATACATCGAGTTTAAAGGAAGTTTTTAAAGCAAACCTTATCGCATTAAAACACTCGCCTGTTTCAGTTGAGTTAATGGATAAAAAAGTTTTAGATTTAACAAAAGAGAATATTACCCAAAATAGAAATCGCTTTTTTATTGATGGCAATCCTCAAGCGATTTTAATAGTTGAATGGTTTGCCGAGGATATGGAAATCATTTATCAAAAAGCCGCAGAACTAGAAAAAGAGCTTCGAGATAATGACTATGGATATTCTTATCCTTTAGTTTTAGGAGCAGACATTCCTAAAGTTTGGGAACTTCGCAAAGCTGGACTTGGTGTTTTATCAAATATGCCTGGAGATGCAAAACCCGTTCCTGTTGTAGAAGATACTGCCGTAAGACCAGAAGATCTGCCAGCCTATATGGAAGATTTTGAACAACTTATGGCAAAACACAATTTAGAATGTGTTTATTATGCCCATATCGGGACAGGCGAACTGCATTTAAGACCTGTTCTGAACCTAAAAAAACCAGAACACGTCAAATTATTTCATACAATTGCTTTAGAAACTGCCAAACTTGTAAAAAAATATAGAGGTTCACTAAGCGGAGAACATGGAGACGGCCGTTTAAGAGGCGAATTTATCCCGCTCATGACTGACGAAATAATATACAAAAAGTTTGAAGAACTAAAAAAAGTATGGGATTTAGACAATGTTTTTAATGCACGTAAAATAATAAATACGCCAAAAATGAATACCGGTCTTAGATATGAACCGGGGCAAATTACTAAGGAATTTGATACTGTTTTTAGTTTTGATAAAACTGGCGGATTTTTGCGTACAGCCGAAAAATGTAACGGTTCTGGTGATTGTCGAAAATCTCATGTTATTGGTGGAACTCTATGTCCGAGTTTTCAAGCGACAAAAGATGAAAAGCACTCAACAAGAGCAAGAGCAAATATTTTAAGAGATGTAATTACAAATTCGGACAAGCTTAATCCATTTGATTCCAAAGAAATATATGAAGTTCTTGACTTATGCCTCTTGTGTAAAGCTTGTAAATCAGAATGCCCTTCAGGAGTAGATGTTGCAAAATTAAAAATGGAGTTTTTACAGCATTATTATGATGAGCACCACATCCCATTACGCTCGCGAGCTGTCGGTTATTTACCAAGAGTTCATAAAACATTTCGCTCTATTCCGGGGATTACAAATTTCTTTCTCAAAAACAAACTAAGTTCAGGTGTTGTAAAGTCTGTGATAAAATTTCACCCCGACCGCAAATTTCCTCTTATGAGCAAAACTAATCTAAAGAATTGGATAGATAAAAACCAACAAAAACCAAGTGCGAACAATTATATCAAAACCATATATCTATTTAACGATGAATTTACCAATTATTTAGAAAGCGATATTGGGATAAAAACAATCTTATTATTGACCAAATTAGGTTACGAGGTAAAAATCCCTAAAACTGTAGAAAGTGGACGAACATGGCTAAGCAAAGGTTTAATAAAAACTGCGAAAAAAATTGCAAATAAAAACATAGAGCTTTTAAAAGACATTATTACCGAAGACACTCCTTTAATAGGTATAGAACCATCAGCGATACTAAGTTTTAGAGACGAATATCCCGAGCTTGCGTACAAATCAAATCTTGAAGATGCACAGTTTCTGGCTTCAAACACATTTTTATTTGACGAATTTATTGCATCAGAAATAGACAAAGGCAATATAAAGTCTGAGAGTTTCACAAAAAAAGCTACAAAAATAAAATTCCATGGTCATTGCCAGCAAAAAGCCCTCATTACCACAAAATATACAAGCAAAATATTAAGTTTCCCAACAAATTACGAAGTTGAAGAAATTCCAAGTGGTTGCTGCGGTATGGCAGGCTCATTTGGATATGAAAAAGAACATTACGACTTATCCATGAAAATCGGTGAGATGGTTTTATTTCCATCAATACGCAATTCAGATAAAGAAACAATTATTGCTGCTGTTGGGACAAGTTGTCGATGCCAAATCGAAGACGGAACAGGAGTAAAAGCCAAACATCCACTCGAAATATTATACGATGCACTTGAAATTTAAATTATAATAGTCAATTTTCTGCACTATAAATTGCGTTTATTAGTCAGATATCTTGCAAATATCTAATTACCTAGAAAACATAATAACATATCAATTGTTTTACTAATTTTGCAAAATTCTATTATAAAATGTTATGTTATCATTCGCTGAAGCCATAAATGTAAGAAGATCTATAAGGAATTATGACCAAAAACCATTGGAAGATAATGTGTTGATAAAAATAAATACATTATTAAAAAATCCATCTATAGGTCCTTTTGGCAATACTCCACGTTTTGTATTAATTGAAAAACCCGAGGCACGCAAGCACGAAAAAGTAAAACTTGGAACTTATGGATTTATCAGTAATGCTGCATATTTTATTGGTGGTTGTATCGAAAAGTTTGAGTTCTCTGAAGTAGATTATGGATATTCATTAGAAAGAATTATTATTGAACTTACACGCCTCGAACTTGGCACATGCTGGATTGGAGGCACTTTTAAAAGAAAAGACTACGAAATTTTACTTAAAACGAACAAATCTGACACTATTCCATGTATTACTCCTGTTGGTTATAAAGCTAAGAAAAAAACCTTACGAGAAAGACTTGGACTAACACTTACGGACGGTAGCAAACGTAACCCATTCGAAATGCACTTTTTTGAGAACAATCTCGAAAACCCTCTGTCTTTTAATCCCGAAGACAAATACCATCAAGCACTTGAATTGGTTCGTAGAGGCCCCTCGGCAGTAAACAAACAACCATGGAGAGTTATTAAACAAGATAATAAATATCACTTCTTCCTTTTGAGAGATAAAAATGTCGGAAATACTAAAAATACTGATTTACAAAAAGTAGATTTGGGAATTGCATTAGCACACTTTAAACTCGGTATCGAAGAGCAATTCTTAAAAGGTAAATGGCACATAAAAGACCCAGACTTATGTGAATTGGAGTATATTATTAGTTGGATTGCTGAATAAATTTACGCACAAAAGCTTTAAAAATCCTCGTCGTAGATTCTTAAATACTCTTTTACATTTCTTTCCCAAGTGTATTCGTTAGCATATTTAACTGCATCAGCTTTAAAGTCAGTATCATTTTGATATTTTAGAATTGCTTCTTCAATAGTAGTTTTTATTGTATTCTCGTCAAAATCTTTAAAAACAAAAGTATAACCACCTCCAACTTCTGGCAATACAGTTTTGTCGGAAGTAATAACTGGCACAGCATTTTGCATTGCTTCAATTACTGGCAATCCAAACCCTTCGTACAATGATGGAAATAAAAAAGCTTCGCAATTACGATAATACCAAGTTTTTTCTTGCTCGCTAATAATTCCTGGAAACAAGATCTGGTTTTCTAAATTATGTTTATTGACAAGTTTTTTAAGATTTTTATAATACT
>JAQUBO010000169.1 GCA_028686735.1 Bacteroidales bacterium | reverse complement strand
ACCAATCATATAAAGGGCGATGCACTTCAAACTCTAAAGTACAAATGGAATGTGTTATACCTTCGATATAGTCGCTTTGTCCGTGAGCATAATCGTACATTGGGTATATGCACCATTTGTCCCCTGTACGATGATGGTGCTTTCTCATTATTCGATACATGATTGGATCGCGCATGTGCATGTTTGGCGAGTTCATATCAACTTTAGCTCTTAACACCATGCTGCCGTCTTCATGTTTGCCATCTTTCATCTCTTGAAATAAGTTAAGGCTTTCCTCAATAGGACGATTTCGATATGGACTTTCAATTCCTTTTGTTGTTGGATTTGTTCGTTGCTCACTTATCTGCTTAGGGGCTTGTTCATCTATGTATGCTTTCCCATCTTTAATTAGCATAACTGCCCAATCGTATAGTTGATCAAAATAATCGGAAGCATAGAACAAATTATCATACTCAAACCCAAGCCATTTAATATCTTCAATTATCGAATCAACATATTCGGTTTCTTCTTTCGATGGGTTTGTATCATCAAATCGTAAATTAGTTTTACCATCAAAAGTCTTTTTTAATCCAAAATTTAAGCAAATCGATTTTGCATGACCAATATGTAAATAACCGTTTGGCTCTGGCGGAAAACGTGTAAGAATATTATCGTGTTTGCCAGTTTTAAGGTCATCTGTTATTATTTGCTCTATAAAATTTAGGCTGTCTTTTTTTTCTTCCATGTTGTTTAGTTTTTTCTACTTGCAAAGATAATTCTAAAATTTTATGATGCAATTTAAAATATTTTACTGTTGATATATTATTATCCCAAATGTGATGCAACATGCTCAGTTAATTTACCGAGCGAATTTACATAACTTCCAAATTCGTTATCATACCAGCCCATAATTTTGGCATGAGTAACAGGAATATTTACATTTTGAGCGTTTTTAACCCCAGCTGTTTCTAGAATTTCGGCAGGTAATTTTAAAAAGCCTGTTCTAGTATGTATTTCGTTCCCCTCAATTACAACTGCAGCATTATATCCCAACATATCGGCTGATACTGATTGTCTTTCTGAAAAATGCAATAATCCTTTTTGAGGTCCTTTGGCCATCATATCATAAATATTTTTTATGTATTCGGCATTTAACACAGGCATTCCATTATCGTCAAGGCGTGAGTTAAAAGTAATATTTAAAGCAATTAACGAAACTGTTGAAGTTGGGATTCGGATTGAATCTGCCATAAAGCCAAAATTAATAATTTCGGGCAATACTTTTTCGAGAGTTTTAGCCGCACCAGTTGTTGACAAAATAATATTATTTAAAACAGATCTATTTTTACGAAGATCCGATGCTCCAATACCAGGAACAGAATCTAAAACACTTTGTGTATTTGTTGCTGCATGAACTGT
Source organism: Bacteroidales bacterium (assembly GCA_028686735.1). Classification (GTDB taxonomy): domain Bacteria; phylum Bacteroidota; class Bacteroidia; order Bacteroidales; family ML635J-15; genus Bact-19. Next base: position 6,724 of record JAQUBO010000169.1, on the reverse strand, counting down.
TGACATAGAAGCCGTTAATATATTATTTGTTTCTTTATCTTCAAGTAATGGATTTATCATGTGAGCGAGTCCTGTAGTTGTGCAGCTTGCAGCTGAAATTATATGTTGTTTTAATGGATTGTAACCAGCATGATTTATCCCATATATAAATGTTGGGAAGTTTTTATCGTCTTCGACTGTTGCGTTTTTAATTTTAAAAGGAGCACTTACAATTACTTTTTGAGCACCAGCAGTTAAGTGCCCTTGCACACTACCCGACTGATGGTTTGCAGCAATAGTTGGATCTAAAAATCTACCAGTACAATCTACCACAATGCTCACCCCTTCGTTTTTCCATTTTATATCCATGGGATTACGATCAGTAGTCAAAAATTTTACTGGATAATCATCAATTTTGATGGAAAAACTTTCTCTGTTACAAATCTCAAATTTGCATTTTTTTCCAGAATGTCCATATAAAAAATGATCAAGTAATCCATAAGTAGAGTCCGAAGAAATTGATTGAATCAAATCCTCAAGGCTTTTACCAACTTCTCTACCAACATTTATAACAACTCCGTCAAAACTTTTTGACAATAAATGATACCAAAGACTTAATTTACCTATGCGTCCAAGTCCGTTAATTCCAAGTAAAGTTTTTTCATTAATAATCTTTTCCATTTTTATAATTTTATAATGTTTAATAATTTTGGTTTATATTTCTTTAATTTTTATTGGATAATTACCTTTAAAAACATTGCCATTATTTCCGTCAATTGAAATTGCATCAAAAGAATTAAAAACAACCCCATTGATATCGCATTTTTTTTGTTTTTCGTAAACGCTTAAATCTACACAATTAACTATGCAAATTTTCCCTAAAGAAGATGCTGTAACAGCTGCATGTGATGTTGCTCCTCCCCTTCCTGTTAACAATCCGTCACATTCAATAATTATTTCGATATCATCAGGAACGGTATCGGGTCTAACAAGAATAGATTTTTTGTCGGGATGTTCTTTTTTGAGCTTTACAAGATCTTCGTGATCAAAAACTATTACTCCACTTAAAACACCCTTACCGATACCGATTCCACTACCTACTTTCTGCATTTTATCGCGTTGCACATCAAACACTACAATTTCTTCTTGCAGGCTTGTTACCATATCTCGAGTTTGCAGTATATATAAATCTTTAGGATCTGATGTTTCAAAAGTAAACTCTATTTCTTGATGACCAAATCCATGTATTTCGAGCAATTCTTTTGAGATTGTTTTTAGGCGTTGATAAATATCTGGAAAAACTGATTCTAATGAAACTGGGCTTTTTGAATAATACATTTTTCTTTGCCTTTCACTCATGGGTAAAGTGTTAATTAATCCTCCAACAATATCTTCGCCTTGACTTAAAAACGAGAAATCGCCAGTAACATGCATGGTTGGTGTATTATCTTGAATATCTCTAGTAAAAAACACTCCCGATCCCGATTCTAAATGAATATTTCCAAAAACCATTTGTTGTACAGTAACAGCTGTTCCCCACTCTTCATCAATTTGCAAGTGCTCTCGATATACTATTGCTCTTTCTGTACTCCAAGATCTAAATACTGATATAATTGCCTGCTTTAACTGTAAATATGGATCAGACTCAAATATAACATTATTGTCTATCAATAATTGCTTATAGGAATAGGCCATATCTCTCATAACATTATTTGGGAAATCTAGTTTTTGAGAAATATTATATTTTTGTTTATAATCCAGCATAATCTGATCAAACTCATTTCGATTTATTCCAAATGACATACCCCAGGTTTGCAATAATCGTCTATAACAATCCCATGATGTCCAACCAAAATTTGGTTGTTTACTAAGAGTTTCAGTTATTTCATCATTTAATCCAACATTTAAAAATGTATTCATAGCTCCAGGCATCGACATTGCAGCACCCGATCTTACACTAAGTAATAAAGGTTTTTGAGGATCACCAAACACTAATCCTGACATTTTTTCTAATTGTAATACATGCGATTTTATAGTGCTATCGATTTCATTTAAAAGAGATTTAAGTTTCGGGATTAAATTAACACGTCTAAAAATTTCGGTGGTAATAACAAACCCTGGAGGTATAGGATATCCTAGTAGATATAAACTTTTAAGATAATAGGCCTTGGATCCAATATAAACCTGATTATCAACTGCTGGAGTCTCAGCATATAATGGACTAAATGCTAACTCAGGATTGTAAGTCATAATACTGTTCACCTCTTCGACAGACAGATTTTCACTCATCTTACGAAGATTAGTTAATATTTTACCAATAAAATTATCTAAGGACTGTATCAAAAATGCAGAAGATAATAATTCGCGATAAAACACCTCCGATTTTTGCACAATAATTTTCTTTAACTCAAGAGGATCATCAACTTTTTTCTCTTTAAGATATTGTGGAATAATTATTTCTAATAACTTTTCGTAAGGTCGTATAAAATATTTATTTGTAATGCCTCTTACACCAGTTTCCATAAACTCAAATAAATTTATATATTGATTTATAGTAAAACTGCCAGATTTGAGGCTATATTGATACATCTTAAGCTTCGAGTCAAAACCTTGATTATATATTCCATCAAGACTTAATCCCTCTCTCAAAAGACTTATAACTGTGAATATATCGTTTAAAGTTTTTGCCGTAAAATACTCTGTATTAAGGTCTTTAATAATATTACCAACCAAAACAGATGCTATCTTTTCGAGTCTAAAAGTTAATCCTAAAGCTTCAAATTTTTTCTCATGATATTTTCCATACATCGACGGAATACCAACAGCGATATGCCGTTTATAGTAAATATTATCCCAACCTTCGCTATAAGCTGGATCAAAAATAATATCATTAAGTTTTTTCATTAACGAAAAAATAAGCGATAAAGCTCCTAAATCATCCTCTTTTTCCAGTAATATTTCTAGTTGCGAAATTTCTTCGGAGCTAACAAAAGGATAACTTTTTATAAGATCGACAATATTATTGGTCTCAAAAGAATATTTTTCTACTAATAATTTATAAAGCTCAATAATTAGGCAAATTCGCTTTAAGTCATCCTTATTTGTATGCCCAATTTTATTTAATAATTTCTCTGGATTTTCAAGGCTCAAAAAAGCGTCCAGAGAGAGTTTGTTTTTACTGCAAACTTTTGTTAATGCTTCGTGCACTCCTTGTACCCAGTGCCCATCAATTTCAATATTATCGATTACATTTTGAGGCACTGCTTTTTTAAGATTATTGATTTTTAAATCATACCAGAATGTAATAATCCTGTATGTCATTTGTATATGCGAATTATTGCCCTCGGTATGTATTTGTTTTCTTAAAAAATGTATTAGTTTATCATTTCGCGACGACATTTCATCAATTTTTGTAGAAACATCACGTAATAATCCTTCGGCACCTATTTCGTTAAAATATACTGGAAATATTCTGGTAAGTTGTTTAATTTGCTTATAAATTGGTGAAATAGTGGTATTTAGCAATTGTGTAACATCTCTTTGAAATAAATTTGTGTCAAAAATAAATATTCCACCAATTCGAAGGTTAATTATCAATGCCGACAAAAGTTTTTTCATCATTTCTGGATTGTACTCAATTATTTCGAGCCAAACTCTGATGTTTTTAATATGATTGGGATTTACTTTAAGTTCCCATTCATCTGTAAGGTATGATATTCCCGGATTAACAAATCCAAACTTAATCATTTTAAGTTCTAAGTAATGAATAAGCCTGTTGCTTTTAGTATTGATAATTTCTTTGCTAAGTGTTAAAATCGAGTCGAGAATTAAGGCAATATGACTATGTTTAAAGTCTGCAAATATTGTAAAAAGTTCATTTATTGATTCTAATATTTGATCTTCATTTGCCTCATTTGCAACCTTTTTTATAGAATTATTTAAGTCTAACAACAGATAGTCGCGATGATGCACCATGCCCGGCAAATGCAATAAATAAAAAATATAACAAAACTGTTCTGTACACTTAACAAAATCATCCGTTTTTTTCCTAAATGCCTCAATAATATCAGAAAAAGAAAACGCACTTTTTCGTAGTTCTTGAATAGTTTCTGCCTTAGTTATATTATCACGATATTTTTGAAAAAAATCTTTGCCTAATGTACTTATTGTATCCCAATAATTGTCAGACATAACACTTTGCTTTTCCTTATACCACTGTTCTATATTGCTTGTTTCTTGCCAAAAATCAGTGTTTTTTAAAATAAGTTTGTGTAAAAATTGAAAAGCTGTTTTTTTAATATTGGGATTTGCACTTTTATTATCTATTGCCCCAAAAACCTTTAAGAAATATCTTATATTTCCAATATAACTAAAATACTTTTCGTCAAAATGCTTATCTAAAACATCTATATAATTTTCAAATAAAATTTCATTTTCGATAAACTCAGATTCGTCAGTGCTAAAAAAGTTTAAATAATTATAAATCAACTGTTTAAGAAGGACATCTGATAAATCTTCACTTAATAGCGTATCAAAAACACCCAAAATAATATTTATTGCCTTAATAGGATCTGAGGATTTTTTAAAAACCCAAAAATCGGCAATTGCCAACTTATTTAGATGCTCAACAACATCTTCTCTATTAGAATAAGGGTGGTGAAATTCGAATAAAAACTCCTCTGTACGTTTATAAATTCCCCAATAATCTTTAGCTAAATTCAAAAACCATAAATGCTTGTCAGGTATAACTATCTTAACATCTCCAAGTTGTTCTAAATTAGCCTTTAAAGCTTTTGAATCTATAATATTAACCATTATTTTGAAATATATTTTATTAAATCAATAATTCTTGCCGAATAACCACTCTCATTATCATACCAAGCTAATATCTGGATAAAATCTCCACCAATTACTTTTGTCGAAAGAGCATCAAAAATCGCTGAATGAGTATTCGCTTTAACATCGCTGCTTACTATTGGATCTTCACAGTATTCTAAGTAGTTTTTTAATTCATTTTTCGAGTATTTTTCAAAAACAGCATTTAACTCATCAACAGTAACTTTCTTGTTTATTTGTGCAGTAAACTCAACAAACGAGCAATATGCAACAGGCACACGTGTTGCAAATCCATCAAAACAATCGGCTATTTCGGGAAATATTAATTTAATAGATTTAATAGCACTTGTACTTGTAGGAACAATATTGTTTAAAACCGATCTGCTTCGTCTATAATCACTATGATAACCATCCTGAATATTTTGATTATTTGTTGAAGGATGCACCGTATTAATAAATGCACGTTTAAGACCAAATGCCTCATCAAGAACTTTAATAATAACTGCAACACAATTGGTTGTACACGAAGCATTCGAGATTATTTTATCATCAAAATTAATTGTTTCCTGGTTTACTCCTTGTACAACAACTCTATCAATCGAACTGTCATCAGGTGGGCTGCTAAGAATAATTTTACTCACACCAGGTTTAAGATGAGCCTCTAAATCTTTTTTAGTTTTAAACTTTCCACTTGAATCCATTACAATTTCAACATTAGACTTATCCCATGGTATTTCGATTGGATTAATAAAATTTGTTACAAGAATTTTTTCTCCATTTACAATTAAATGATTTTCATCAAACTTAATATCTGCGTCAAATTTTCCAAAATTGCTATCATATTTAAGCAACTGAGCCATTAAAGCAATATCCATTTTCTCATTTATGTGACTTACACTTATCCCATCAACACCAACTAACATGCGATGCACTGTTTTGCCTATTCTTCCATAGCCATTTATTCCAACTCTTAAAGACATCAAACTTATTTTTATATTTTCCAAAGATATGAACAAACATTAAGTTAAAAAATATCTTTTAACATAATATGCACATATTTTTACAATAACAAGTACAAAAAATACACTTTTCATACTTTGTATAAGTTTTTCAACTATTTGTGTTAAATAAACCTGTGATTATTTATGGAATAACGAGCAAAAGCGAAATAAGGTTTTTATTATGCAAAGACAAACATTTTATAGGATTTTACACTATTTTTCAGACTATATTTTTTTGTATCCTTAAGAGATTAATAATCCAAAATATTTATTAAGAACTAGCAATAATGGATAAAAAACAAACAAATAATTAAGATTTCCTCAGTATCGTTAAATTACAAATCAAATAAATATCATTAGATTAAAAACCCGAACGAGCGGAGGTAAAATATTCATGGATAATTTTTGATTTTGCCTTTCCAACAACTTATTTAAAATTCCTGTTTAACTCACTGTGTTTTTGTCACGAAGTTTGCAGCTGCGCGAGCAAACTTCCCGCCAAAAAACCGTTTGTACATGTTATTAAGCTATTAAGGTTTTAAAAATATAAGGTCTTAAAAAGTTTTATGAAAAATCAATATTTGCTAGCCTCGGATTGGTATTGCATATCGACAGAGATCGTTTGAACTATAAACTCTTGTAAACAAAAGACACTGATATAAAATTCCTGATTAACTCACTGTGTTTTTGTCACGAAGTTTGCAGCTGCGCGAGCAAACTTCCCGCCAAAAACCGCTTGTACATGTTACTAAGCTATTAAGGTTTTAAAAATATAAGGTCGTAAAAAGTTTTATGAAAAATCAATATTTGCTAGCCTCGGATTGGTATTGCATATCAAAAAAAGAAAATCAGACCTTATTAAAAACAGCTTACCAATGTGTATAATGTCAAATATCAAATAATTAAGA